>NZ_QGSW01000465.1:0-16677 GCF_003176715.1 Micromonospora sp. S4605 | reverse complement strand
GAGACAGCAGTAGAGGTCGGGGCGGCGCTTGCGGCGTTCGTTGAAGTCGCGCATCCGCTGGGGATAGCCCATCAGGCGGACGTCGTAGACGGGGATGCCCATCCGGTGGGCGAACCGGCGGGCGCCGTCCGGGCCGTCGATCCGGCGGCGGGTCCACTCCCCGTCGTCGGCGATCAGCATCACCGTGGTCTCGGTGACCGTGGTCCGCGGCTCGATGTACGCCTCGACCCCGCGCCTGGTCCGGACAAAGTTCTCAAGATGCTCCAGATCGGCGCTATCGGCGGCGCGGTCGAGGCTCGTCGCGCGCGCCTGCTTGCGTCGTCGGAACAGTCCCACCGACCCGTCTCCCCACAGTGCGTCCATCGAAGGTCGCGCCAAGCGTACGTGTCACGGACGTGTCGTTGGGCACCTCACTACGCGCCCTGTGCCCGGTGGTGACAAGATGACCGAGGTGGGGTGTGTCCGTGTGACCCCGCCGTGACCCCCGATGCAGCGACGCGACCTGGGAGTTGGACGTGAGCGAGCCGAACGACGCAACCTTCGACATCGTCATCCTCGGAGGTGGCAGCGGCGGCTACGCGGCGGCGCTGCGGGCCGCCCAGCTGAACCTCTCCGTCGCGCTGGTCGAGAAGGGCAAGCTCGGCGGCACCTGCCTGCACAACGGCTGCATCCCGACCAAGGCCCTGCTGCACGCCGCCGAGATCGCCGACCAGACCCGCGAGTCGGAGCAGTTCGGCGTGAAGGCCGAGCTGGTCGGCATCGACATGGCGGCGGTCAACTCGTACAAGGACGGCGTCATCGCCCGGCTCTACAAGGGTCTGCAGGGCCTGGTCGGCGGCGCCAAGAACATCACCTTCGTGGCCGGCGCCGGCAAGCTGGTCGGCAAGAACGTCGTCGAGGTCGACGGCAAGCGCTACACCGGCCGCAACGTCGTGCTGGCCTCCGGCTCGTACGCCAAGAGCCTGCCCGGCCTGGAGATCGACGGCGAGCGGATCATCACCAGCGACCACGCGCTGACCCTGGACCGGGTCCCGTCCTCGGCGATCGTGCTCGGCGGCGGCGTGATCGGCGTCGAGTTCGCCAGCGTGTGGAAGTCCTTCGGCGTGGACGTGACGATCATCGAGGCGCTGCCCCGGCTGGTGGCCGCCGAGGACGAGGAGTCGTCGAAGGCGCTGGAGCGGGCCTTCCGCAAGCGGAAGATCAACTTCAAGGTCGGCAAGCCGTTCGAGAAGGTCGAGAAGACCGACAACGGCGTCAAGGTGACCATCGCCGGCGGCGAGACCGTCGAGGCCGAACTGCTGCTGGTGGCCGTCGGCCGCGGCCCGAACACCGCCAACCTCGGCTACGAGGAGCAGGGCGTCAAGATGGACCGCGGCTACGTGCTGACCGACGAGCGGCTGCGCACCAGCGTGCCGAACGTCTACGCGGTCGGCGACATCGTGCCCGGCCTCCAGCTCGCGCACCGCGGCTTCCAGCAGGGCATCTTCGTCGCCGAGGAGATCGCCGGCCAGAACCCGGCCGTGATCGACGAGGCCGGCATCCCGCGGGTCACCTACTCCGACCCGGAGCTGGCGTCGGTCGGCCTCACCGAGGCGAAGGCCAAGGAGCAGTACGGCGCCGACAAGGTCAAGACGTACAACTACAACCTGGGTGGCAACGGCAAGAGCCAGATCCTCAAGACGGCCGGCTTCGTGAAGCTGGTCCGGGTGGAGGACGGCCCGGTGGTCGGCGTGCACATGGTCGGCGCCCGGGTCGGTGAGCTGGTCGGCGAGGCGCAGCTCATCTACAACTGGGAGGCGTACCCGGCCGAGGTGGCGCAGCTCGTGCACGCCCACCCGACGCAGAACGAGGCCCTGGGCGAGGCGCACCTGGCCCTCGCCGGCAAGCCGCTGCACGCGCACGCCTGATCGAGAACTGATTCCGCGGCGTCCGGCGGCAGACGGGCGAGATCGCACCAGGGGAATGAAGGAGTCTTAAGAGATGCCGGTATCGGTCACCATGCCCCGGCTCGGCGAGAGCGTCACCGAGGGCACCGTCACGCGCTGGCTCAAGCAGGAGGGCGACACCGTCGAGGTCGACGAGCCGCTGCTCGAGGTGTCGACGGACAAGGTCGACACCGAGATCCCGTCCCCCGCGGCGGGTGTGCTGAGCCGGATCGTGGTCGGCGAGGACGAGACCGCCGAGGTCGGCAGCGAGCTGGCCGTGATCTCCGGTGAGGGCGAGGCGGCCGGCGGCGGCGAGGCCGCCCCGCAGCAGGAGCAGCCGGCCGAGCAGGCCGCCGAGGCGGCCGCGGAGCCGCAGGCCGAGGCCGAGCAGCCGGCCGTCGAGGAGCCGGCGCCGGCCCAGGCCGCCCCGGCGCCGTCGGGCGGGGGCACGCCGGTCACCATGCCGGCCCTCGGCGAGAGCGTCACCGAGGGTACGGTCACCCGCTGGCTCAAGCAGGTCGGCGAGACCGTCGAGGCGGACGAGCCGCTGCTGGAGGTCTCCACCGACAAGGTGGACACCGAGATCCCGTCCCCGGTCGCCGGCACCGTCCTGGAGATCAAGGTCGCCGAGGACGAGACCGCCGCGGTCGGCGCCGAGCTGGCCGTGATCGGTGCCGCCGGCGCGGCTCCGGCCGAGGCGAAGCCCGAGCCGAAGCCGCAGCCCGAGGCGAAGCCGGAGCCCAAGGCCGAGGCCAAGCCCGAGCCCAAGCCGGAGCCGAAGCCCGAGCCGCAGGTGCAGGAGCCGACGCCGGGGTTGTCCTACAACGAGCCGGCGGCGGAGGCCGAGGTCGCGGCCCAGCCGGCGCAGGCCGAGCAGCGGGCCACTCCCCCGGCCCCCACGGCGACCCCGCAGCGCCCGTCCGCGCCCGCCCAGGGTGGGGGCGAGGAGGCGGCCGGCTACGTGACCCCGCTGGTGCGCAAGCTGGCCAGCGAGCACGGCGTCGACCTGTCCTCGGTGAACGGCACCGGCGTGGGTGGCCGGATCCGCAAGCAGGACGTGCTGGAGGCGGCCGAGCGGGCCAAGGCGGCTCCGGCTCCGGCGCAGCCGGCCCCGGCGGCGGCCCCGGCCAAGCCGGCCGCGAAGCCGACCCCGAGCACGAAGCGGGGCACCACCGAGAAGCTGCCGCGGATCCGCAAGGCCATCGCCACGCGGATGCACGAGTCGCTGCACGAGATGGCGCAGCTCACCACGGTGGTCGAGGTGGACGTCACCAAGATCGCCAAGCTGCGGGCCCGGGCCAAGGACTCCTTCCTCCAGCGGCACGGCGTGAAGCTGTCCTTCCTGCCGTTCTTCGCCCTCGCGGCGATCGAGGCGCTGCAGACGTACCCGATCGTCAACGCCCGGATGGACCTCGAGGGCGGGACGATCACCTACCCGGACGCGGAGCACCTCGGCATCGCCGTGGACACCGAGCGGGGCCTGCTGGTGCCGGTCATCCACAACGCCGGTGACCTGAACCTGGGCGGGATCGCCAAGCGGGTGGCCGACCTGGCCGAGCGCACCCGGACCAACAAGATCAGCCCGGACGAGATCGCCGGGGCGACCTTCACGCTGACCAACACCGGCAGCCGGGGCGCCCTGTTCGACACCCCGATCGTGCCGTCGCCGCAGTCGGCGATGCTCGGCACGGGTGCCGTGGTCAAGCGCCCGGTCGTGGTCAACGACCCGGAGCTGGGCGAGGTGGTCGCGGTCCGGTCGATGATCTACCTGGCCCTCTCCTACGACCACCGGCTGATCGACGGCGCCGACGCGGCGCGGTTCCTGGCCGCGGTCAAGGAGCGGCTGGAGGCCGGCAACTTCGAGGCCGAGCTCGGCCTGTAGTTCGGTAGTACGCGAAAGGGCGCCCCGGTGACCGGGGCGCCCTTTTCGTCGTGCCTGCGGGCGGTCAGGCCGCCCGCAGGGTCTCCTCCGTGACCTGCCAGAGCCGCTCGGCGGCCTCCGGGTCCCGGGCGTACGGGGCGTAGCCGGTGCGGGTGCCCGGCTGGTTCGGGCCGGCCTCCTGGCAGTCCTCGAAGTAGCGTCCGCCGACGCCGTTCAGCAGCGGCGACGTGGCGACCAGCACCGAGGTGGCGGCGCCCTGCTCCGGGGTCTTCCACTGCGCGGCCCCGCCGCCGCTCTGCGCCCGCATCCGGGCCAGTTCCTCGTCGCTGACGTAGCGCTGGAGGTTGGTCCGGATCGCGCCCGGCATCAGCGCGTTGACCAGGATGCCGTCGTCGGCCCAGCGTCGGGTCGCGTCCACCGCGAAGAGCACGTTGGCCGTCTTGGACTGCCCGTACGCCAGCCACGGGTCGTACGGGCGGCGCGCGAAGTGGATGTCCTCGAAGACCACCGGCGAGCGCAGGTGGGCGGCCGAGCTGACCGAGACGACGCGCGCGCCGCCGGCCGCGGCCAGCGACCGGTGCAGCCCGGTGGTCAGCGCGAAGTGGCCCAGGTGGTTGGTGGCGAACTGCATCTCCCAGCCCTGCGGGGTGCGCATCTCCGGGGAGGCCATGATGCCGGCGTTGTTGACCAGGATGTGCAGCGGGCCGTCCCAGGTCGACACGAAGGTGGCCACCGACGCCAGGTCGGCCAGGTCGAGCGGGGCGACGAGGACCCGGTCGTTGCCCGTACTGCCGGTGATCTCCGCGGCGGCCCGCTGGCCGGCCTCGGGGTTGCGTACCGCCAGGGTGACGTCGGCTCCGGCGGCGGCGAGCGCGCGGGCGGTCTCCACGCCGATGCCGGAAGCGCCGCCGGTGACGACGGCTCGCCGCCCGGCGAGGTCGATGCCCCGCACCACCTCCAGGGCCGTGCTCTCGCGGGTGAAGGGCGTGCTGACAGGTGTGCTGGTAGTCATGATCCGTCCTTGTCCGGCCCGGCGCGGACCCGCACCCGGCCGCTACGATGAGAAGCGGAGGACCCTCCGTTACGGTCGAGACTAACCGGAGGAGCCTCCGTTTGCCAACCGGTCCCGCGAGCCGGACGCCGACCTGCGGGCCGTGGACGCCGACCTGCGGGCCGTGGACGACACCAGGAGGAGCCGTGCCGGAGAACGCCCCCCGACCGTTGCGCGCCGACGCGCGACGCAACCGCGAGCGACTGCTCGACGCCGCGGTACGGGCGTTTTCCCGACCGGGCGCGGAGGTAACCCTGGACGCCGTGGCCAAGGACGCCGGGGTCGGCATCGGCACCCTCTACCGCCACTTCCCCACCCGGGAGGCGCTGGTCGAGGCGGCGTACCGCAACGAGTTGGCCAAGCTCTGCGACTCGGCGGAGGACCTGCTCGGGCAGTTGCCGCCCGATGCGGCCACCCGGGCCTGGATGGACCGGTTCGTCGACTACCTCGCCACCAAGCGCGGCATGGCTGACGCGCTGCGGATGGTGATCGCCGCCGGCAGCAACCCGTACGCGCAGAGCCGCGACCGGCTGATCGCCACGCTCACCCGGCTGCTCGACGCGGCCGCCGCGGCCGGCGCGGTGCGGTCGGACGTCCGGCCGGAGGACGTGCTGGCCGGGCTGAGCGGGGTCTCCCTCGCCGCGGGTGAGCCGGCCCAGCGGGAGCAGGCGAGCCGACTGCTCGACCTGTTGATGGACGGCCTGCGGTACCGGGCGCCGGGCTGAGCCGAATTTGGCCTCCCCGGTGGTGGGCGCGCTGCGACAGTGGGTTGATGGGCGGAGACCGGTGGCGCGGACGGTTGGGCCCAGCCATCTCGATCGCCCCCGGCGCCCGGGTGGACCGGTTCGAGCTCTTCTTCGACCTGGTCTTCGTCTTCTCGTTCTTCATCATCACCCGGGCCACCGCGATGGACGTCACCGGCCGCAGCCTGCTGCACGCCATGCTGGTGCTCGCCGTGCTCTGGTGGGTCTGGGTGGTGCACTGCGTGGTGGCCACCCGGGTCCGGCTCGGCGAGGGCTTCGTCCCGGCGCTGATGGTCCTCGCCATGGCGGCCCTGTTCTGCTTCGCGCTCTCGCTGCCCCAGGCGTTCGACCCGACGCAGGAGATGGCCGCCGGGCCGATGGTGGTCGCGATCAGCTACCTGGTGATCCGGGCCGTGCACCTGCTGCTCTACTGGCACGTCGCCAAGGAGCGGCCCGGCGAGCGCCGGCTGCTGCTGAAGTACTCGCCCGAACTGGTGGCCAGCACGCTGCTGCTCGTCGCCGCCGCGCTGATCCCACCGCTGATCGACGATCCCGGCCTCGCCGACGGGGTGCGGGACGGCCTCTGGGTCAGCGTGGTCGTGCTCCAGTACGGCATGGGTCTGGTCGCCGGGGCCTGGGGCTGGACGGTGACCTCGGCGGAACACTGGACCGAGCGGTACGACCTCATCCTGATCATCGCCCTGGGCGAGTCGGTGATCTCGGTCGGCGTCGGCAGCAACCTGCTCGGCCAGCCGCCGACCTGGCCGGCCGTCGCGGCGGCGGTGCTCGGCATCTTCTTCACCGCCGCGCTCTGGTGGGCGCACTACGACGTGGTCGGGCCGGCCGCCCGGATCGCGCTGCACGTGGCGAAGGGCCGCTCCCGGGTCGCCATGGCGCGGGACGCCTACGCCTATTTCTACCTCGTGATGATCGCCGGCATCATCCTGTTCGCGCTGGGCGCCGAGGAGATCGTGCACGACGTCGCCAACCCCCACGTGCCGCTGTCCGAGCCGCCGCACGGCCCGGGCGTCGAGCTGCTCTTCGGCGGCGTTGTCTGCTACCTCTCCGCCAACATGCTCTTCCAACTGCGCACCCTGCACACGCTCTCCTGGAGCCGGCTCGGCACGGTGGTGCTGCTGATCGCCGCCATCCCGGTCGCCGGGCGGCTGCCCGGGCTCGCCGCGCTCGCCCTGCTGACCGCGATCTGCGTGGGGCTGGTGACGGTCGAGGTGGTGGTGATGGCCGACTCCCGGCGCGCCCTGCGTGACGTGGTCTTCCAGGAGAAGGCCGAGCACGAGGCGCACGAGGCCGCCGTCCGCGCCCGCTGGCACGACCACACCGAGAACGAGCCGTCGACCTAAGCCGTAGCACCTTGTAGCACACCCGACTACACTGCTCAGTGTGGCCGAGCACGCTCATCGAGAGATTACGCAGCGCGAACTCCGCAACGAGTCCGGCGCGATCATGCGTGGAGTCGAGCGCGGGGAGTCTTTCACCATCACCCGTAACGGCACACCGATAGGCAAGCTCATTCCGCTCCGCCGGCGCACCTTCGTGCCGCGCGCCGAGGTGCTCGCCGCCTTCGCCACCGCGCCACAACTCGACGCGGAGAAGTTCCGTCGTGACATCGACTCGTCGGTCGAGCAGGACCCGTTCAGTCGTGAGTGGTGACTCGCCCGTCCGCGGCCTGATCGACACCAACATCGTCATCCATCTCGGCGCCCTCGATCCGCAGGAACTGCCCGAGGAATTGGTGATCAGCGCCGTCACGCTCGCCGAACTCTCCGCCGGCCCGCATCACGCCGACGACCGGGTCGAGCGCGCCCGACGGACCAGCGTTCTCCAGCATGCCGAGGCCACCTTCGAGCCGCTGCCGTTCGACGCTGAGGCCGCCCGGGCCTTCGGCATGATCACCGGCGCCGTCCTCGCCACCGGACGCACCACCCGCCGTCGGCTCGCGGACCTGATGATCGCTTCCATCGCCTATGCGAACGGCCTGCCGCTCTATACCACCAACCCGAGTGACTTCCTCGGCCTGGAAGAGCTGATCACGATCCAGCCGCTCCGCCGCCCATAAGGCTGTCGACGACCCGCCGCGAGGATATGCCGGTAGCAGAATCGAGGCGGACCGGGTGGCCGGTCGGGCCGCGCGGGCGGCAGGGTGGGCGAATGGCGATCTTCTCCCTCCAGGCCCAGCCCACCGACGGCCCGGGCTGGCTCGACCTCGCCCGGCGGGCCGAGGCGGCCGGCTACGACGCGCTGCTCGCCGCCGACCACCCCGGCGCGGTCGCGTCGCCCTTCGTCGCCCTCGCCGCGGCGGCCGCGGTGACCTCCACGATCGGCCTCGGGTCGTACGTGTCGAACGCCGGGGTCCGCGAGCCGATGCTGCTCGCCTCGGATGTGGCCACCCTCGATTTGCTCTCCGGCGGCCGGGCGCGGCTCGGTCTCGGTGCCGGTCACACCCCGGCCGAGTGGCGCGCGGTCGGCCGCGAGCGCCCCGACGTCGCCGGCCGGGTCCGCCGCTGCGTGGCCGTCGCCGAGGCGGTGCGGGCCCTCCTCGACGGCGAGGAGGTCAGCGTCGACACCCCGGAGCTGGCGATGCGGGCCGCCCGGCTGGACAACCCGCGCCCGGCTCAGCGGCGGATCCCGCTCACCTTCGGCGGGGCGAACTCCACGCTGCTGCGCTGGGCGGGCGCGCACGCCGACGTGGTCGGGCTGGCCGGGCTGGGCCGTACCCTGCCCGACGGGCACCAGCACGAGGTGCGCTGGCGCGCGGCGGAGATCGAGCACCAGTTGGCGTGCGTGGCCGCCGGGGCGGCCGGGCGGGCCGAGCCGCCGGTGCTGGAGGCCCTGGTGCAGCAGGTCGTGGTGACCGACGACGCCGAGGCGGCTGCCGCGAAGACCGCCGAGGAGACCGGCCTGACCGCCGCCGAACTGCTGGCCACCCCGTTCGTGCTGATCGGCACCGAGGACGAGATCGTCGCCGCGGTCGCCGAGCACCGGCGCCGCTGGGGCGTCACCCGCTTCGTCGTACGCGCCGACGCGCTCGACCCGCTCGCCCCGGTGCTGGCTCGCCTGGCGAACGGCGGCTGAGTGACCGACCCTTCCGGCGGCGATGTGGCGGTCGCCCCAACACGTGAGTGGTGTTCATGCCACACAGGCATATTTATGCCACACAGGAATATTCAACGTCGCTGGCATCGACCTGCAGCGCGGGCACGATGTCGTCGGCGCGATGCACATCCCCGCACAGCAATTGACGATCCGCTAGGTTGAGGCACTCAAGATCTACCTCTGGGCGGACCGGTGACGACAGCCTTCGACGATCATGAGCGGTCCCGCTGGGCCGGGCGCGCCGCAGCGTACGAGCGCAGTTTCGCCGCCCTCTGCGCCCATCCGGCAGTGTCGTTGCTGGATGCCGCCGGCGTCGCAGCCGGCACGCGAGTGCTGGACGCCGGCACCGGGCCCGGGACGGTGGCGGCCCTGGCGCACGCCCGGGGCGCCACCGTCATCGCCGTCGACGCCGAGCCCAGCATGGTCGAGGCGGCACGCCGCCGGGTCCCCGCGGCCGAGGAGGTGCGGCAGGCGGCGCTGCCCCACCTGCCGTTTCCCGACGACCACGTCGACGCGGCCGTCGCCAACTTCGTGCTGAACCACGTCGGCGATCCCGCGGCAGCGTTGGCCGAGCTGCGCCGCGTGGTCCGGGCTCCGGGCCGGATCGCGGTGACCATCTGGCCCCATCCCCCGCCGCCGCTTCAGCGGCTCTGGGGCCAGATCTTCGACGCGGCGGGCGTCGAACGGCCGGCGGTGATGCCGAGGCTCGATGCGGACAAGGACTTCCCGCGCACCGCCGAGGGCCTGTCCGGCCTGCTGACCGGGGTCGGGCTGACCGACGTGCGGTGCGAGACGCTCAGCTGGGTGCACCGCACCGACCCCGAGGACTGGTGGAGCGGCCCGGCCAACGGCATCGGCGCGCTGGGGCTGCTGATGGCGGACCAGCCACCGGAGGCGGTCGCCCGCATCCGCGCCCAGTACGACCGCCTCACCGACGACTTCCGCGACGGCGGCCTCCTGACCCTCCCCACCGCGGCCCTCCTCGCCTCAGCCGCCGTCACCTAGCCCTCGCCGCCCGCCGCCCCATGATCGTCTGATCGGGAGCAGGGCGCAGGGCCGGTTCAGCCCCTGCGGAACGTCATCCGATCATCGGGGCAGGCCGCTCACCGGCGGTCGTAGAAGCGGATCTTCTCGCGGAGGTGGTCGTACTGGCGTTGGAGCAGGCGCATCTGCTCCTCGACGCGCTCGGCGTGCCGCTGGAGCAGCGCCTTCCGCTCGTCGGTGGTGTGGTCGCCCGCCCGGGCGAGTTCGGCGTAGCGGCACATCTCGGCGATCGGCATGCCGGTGTCGCGCAGGCAGCGGAACAGCACCAGCCAGCTGAGGTCCTCGTCGGTGAAGACCCGCCGCCCACCCGAGGTGCGGCCGACGCCGCTGAGCAGGCCGATCTTCTCGTAGTACCGGAGGGTGTCAAGGCTGAAGCCACTGCGCCGGGCGGCTTCGGAGGGGGCGTAGCCGGACATGGCGGCAGCGTAACGCTTGACCTGGAGCGCGCTCCAGGTTGAAAGCTGGGCGCATGACGATGACACGGACACTGGGTCGCAGCGGAATCGAGGTCAGCGCGCTCGGCATGGGGTGCTGGGCGATCGGTGGACCACTGTGGGGCGACGGCGGCCAGCCGTTCGGCTGGGGCGAGGTCGACGACGACGAGTCCGTCCGCACCATCCACGCCGCGCTCGACGCGGGCGTGACGCTCTTCGACACCGCCAGCAACTACGGCGCCGGGCACAGCGAGCGGATCCTCGGCCGGGCGCTCGCCGGCCGCCGCGACCGGGCGGTGATCGCCACCAAGTTCGGCAACCGCGCCGACGAGGCGTCCCGGCGGTGGATCGGCACCGACGCCAGCCCCGCCTACTGCGTGCAGAGCCTGGAGGAGTCGCTGCGCCGGCTCGGCACCGACCACGTCGACCTCTACCAACTGCACATCAACGACCTGCCGGCCACCGCCGCGCTCGACCTGGTCGACACGCTGGAGGACCTGGTCGGCCAGGGCAAGATCCGGGCGTACGGGTGGAGCACCGACAACCCCGCCTCGGCGGCGGCGTTCGCGCAGGCCGGCCCGCACTGCGCGGCGATCCAGCACGACCAGTCGGTGCTGCTGGATAATGCCGCGACGCTGGCCGTCTGCGAGGCGTACGACCTGGCCAGCCTGAACCGGGGGCCGCTGGCGATGGGGCTGCTCACCGGCTCGACCCGGGCGGTCGGGCGGGACGACGTACGCGGGATGGCGCCGGAGTGGCTGGTCTGGTTCACCGACGGGCGGCCGACGCCGGCCTGGGCGGCCCGGGTCGAGCAGATCCGGGCGGCGCTCACCGCGGACGGCCGTACCCTCGGCCAGGGCGCGCTCGGCTGGCTGCTGGCCCGCAGCCCACGGACGGTACCGATCCCGGGCTGCCGCACCGTGGCCCAGGCCGCGGAGAACTTCGCCACGCTCGCCCTCGGCCCGCTGCCCGACGACGCGTACGCGGAGGTCGAGCGACTGCTGGCCGACCTGCGGCAGCCGTCACCGGTGGGTTGAGAGAAGCTCCACGCGACTCAACGCATCCGGGTCGCCTCCCGTATCCGAAGATATGAGCATGCGGATCCTGATGGCCGGCGCGTCCGGCTTCCTCGGCACCCGCCTGGCCGATCGGCTCGTCGCCGACGGGCACCAGGTCACCCGGCTGGTCCGGCGTCCACCCCGCGGCCCGGACGAACGGCAGTGGAACCCGTCGGCGGCGCAGCTCGACCCGGCGGTGGTCGGCGAGTCCGACGCGGTGGTCAACCTGGCCGGCGCCGGGGTCGGCGACCGGCGCTGGAACGACGCGTACCGGCAGCTCATCCGGTCCAGCCGGGTGGACACCACCACCACGCTGGCGATCACCATCGCCGGCCTGCCGGCGGCGGACCGGCCGAAGGCGCTGCTCAACGCGTCGGCCGTCGGCTGGTACGGCGACACCGGCGACCGGGCGGTGGAGGAGGACGCGCCGGCCGGCGAGGGCTTCCTGGCCGACGTCTGCCGGGTCTGGGAGGCCGCGACCCGGCCGGCCGAGGACGCGGGCCTACGGGTCGTGCGGATGCGGATCGGGCTGCCGCTGCACCGCGACGGCGGGATGCTCAAGCCGCAGCTGCTGCCGATGCGGCTGGGCATCTCCGGCAAGCTGGGCAGCGGCCGGCAGTGGTGGCCCTGGATCTCGATGGCGGACTGGCTGGCGGCGACCCGGTTCCTGCTCGACTCCGACACCGTCGCCGGACCGGTCAACGTGGTCGGTCCGGCGCCGTCGACCAACGCCGAGTTCACCCGCGAGCTGGCCCGGCAGCTGCACCGCCCGGCGTTCATGCCGATCCCGGCGCTGGCGCTGAAGGTGGTGCTCGGCGGCTTCTCCGTCGAGGCCCTCTCCAGCTCCCGCGTCCTGCCCGCCGCCCTCACCGCCGCCGGCTTCACCTACCGCCACCCGGACCTGGCCAGCGCGCTGCGCGCCGCCCTCGCCGAGTGACACGGAGGGCCCCTCCCGCCGGAAGGGCCCTCCCACCGGAAGGGCCCTCCGCACTCGGGGGTGGGGTCAGCAGCCGATCACCCAGTGGTTGGGGCCGGTCTGCTTGAGGGTGGTCGTGTAGAAGGTGTTGTAGAGGCCCATCCGCTGGTTGGAGCCGTTGGCGTAGGCGTAGCCGCCGGAGTGGTAGGCGCGGCCGGCGCTGACGTGCGCGTAGTTGCTGGCCGTGACGCAGGTGGCCGGGTCGGTGCCGCCGCCGTTCAGGCCGAAGAAGACCGCGTCCCGGTAGGTCGAGCAGATGGTGTCCAGGAAGTACGCGGCGGCGCTGCCGCACTGCTCGGCGCCGGAGCCGGGGTCGACCGGGGTGCCGTGCCCCATCCCGGAGACCCGGTAGAGGCGGACGGCGTCGTTGCCGTACACCTCGAGGCTGGTGCCGCCGGGCAGCTGGGCGGTGCTGGTCGGGGTCTGTGACACGCCGAGCACGTTGGTCCACTGGTCCCGGGACACGGTCGCGTTCGCCACCGCCACCGTGTAGTCGCTGGTGCCGTGCCAGACCGCGACCCTCGGGCGTGACCCGGAATAGCCGGCGTGGGCGTTGCGCACCAGGTCGCCCCACTGCGCGGGGGTCTTGTCCACCCCCGGGCTCATGCAGGAGAAGGCGTTCACCATTCCGGTGGCGCAGCGGTAGGGAATGCCGGCGATCACCGAACCGGCGGCGAAGACGTCCGGGTAGGTGGCGAGCATGACCGCGCTCATCGCCCCGCCGGCGGAGAGCCCGCTGACGTAGACCCGGTTGGCGGCGGTGCCGTAGCTGCTCTTGGCGTGGTCGACCATCTGCTTGATCGACAGCGCCTCACCCTGACCCCGGGCGGTGTCCCCGGTCTCGAACCAGTTGAAGCAGGTGTTGGCGTTGTTGGCGGACTTCTGCTCCGGCACGATCAGGGCGAACTTCCACTGGTCGGCGTACTTCTGCCAGCCGGAGTTGGCGAAGTAGCCGGCGGCGTTCTGGGTGCAGCCGTGCAGCAGTACCACGGCCGGGGCGTTCGCCGGCAGGTTGTCCGGCCGGTAGGCGTACATGGCGAGGTTGCCGGGGTTCGAACCGAAGCCGGTGACCTGGGTGAGGCTGGCGGCCTGGGCGGGTGCGGCGACGGTCAGCGCCGCCGCGGCGACGAGTACGGCCCCGGCGACAGCGCCGGTGAGCCGGGCGAGCAGGGATGGAGAGCGGCGCACGGGGGCCTCCTGTCGGGGTTGTGAACTGGGTCACCCGCGAATTGCCGCGACGTTACGTCGATGAGTCGACGGTGTGACATGGGGCACGTTCACACATTCACTGTCGTCGAGGTGTGCGCCGGCGGCCCGGCAGCGACCGCGAGCAGGCGTTCCGGTTGGTCGGCCCGCCGGCGCAAGCGAACGACCCCGACACCGCGGCGCCCAGCTTCCGGGTCTGACCGGCGTGTCCAGGTCCGATTGGTAACGTCCGCTGCGTGCCGATCTCCCCGTCTCTGGCGCCCTCGCCCGCCTCGCCGCCGCGCGTCGCCCGCAACCGGCGGGCCGACCTGTACGTGGCGCTGGCCGCGCTGGCGCTCGCCCTCTGGGTGACCAGCGGCCTGTGGCGGGACCCGAACGTCCGCACCATCACCGTCAACTCCAGCGACCAGGCGCTGTTCGAGTGGCTGCTGGCCTTCGGCGGCCACGCGCTGACCCACGGGGAGAACCCGCTCTTCACCAATCTGATCAACGTGCCGGACGGGGTGAACCTCGCGGTCAACACGTCGATCACGGTGTACGCGGCGGTCTTCGCCCCGCTGACCTACCTGATCGGGCCGCCCGCGACGTTCCTGGTGATCCTCACCCTCAACCTGGTCGCCACCGCGCTGGCCTGGTACTGGCTGCTCTCCCGGCACCTGGTCCGCAGCCCGCTCGCCGCCGCGGTCGGCGCGCTGTTCATCGCCTTCTCCCCCGGCATGGTCTCGCACGCCAACGCCCATCTGAACTGGACCGCCGGTTGGCTGGTACCGCTGCTGGTCTGGCGGGTCTTCGCGCTGCGCCGCCGGGAGCACCTGCTGCGCAACGGGGTGGTGCTCGGCGTGCTCGTCGCCGTCGCCTTCTCCATCGCGGCCGAGGGGCTCTTCTTCACCGCGCTCGCGCTCGGCGTCTTCCTCGCCGTCTGGGCGCTGCACCCGGCCCGCCGCGCCGAGGCCCGGGCCGCGCTGCCCAACCTCCTGCGCGGGCTGGCGGTCACCGCCGTGGTGGCCGGGGTGCTGCTGGCCTACCCGCTCTGGCTGCACTTCGCCGGACCGCAGCGGTTCCACGGCACCGGCTTCGACGCGGTGATCCACTCCGAGGACGTGGTCTCGTTCGGGGCGTACCCGCGCCGCTCGCTGGCCGGCGAGGTGGGGCTGGGCACCTGGCTGGCGCCGAACCCGACCGAGGAGAACTCCTTCTTCGGCGTACCGCTGCTGGTGCTGGCGGTGGCCTGCTTCGTGGCGCTGTGGCGGCGCGCGGACCCGGGCCGGCGGGCCACCCTGTGGGCGATCGGCGCCACCGCGGTGGTCTTCACCGTGCTCTCCTTCGGGCCGGAGGCCAAGGTCGACGGCCGCCGCACCGACCTGCCGATGCCCTTCGACCTGGTCGGGCACCTGCCGGTGGTGAACGCCGCCCTGCCGGCGCGGCTGGCGCTGGTGGTGACCCCGATGATCGGGCTGCTGCTGGCGTACGCCGTCGACCAGTTGCAAGCCCACCCGCCCCGGCGCCGGTCGACGCGGCTGGCCTGGGGAATCGGCTTCGCCGCCGCGCTGGTGCCGCTGGTGCCGACCCCGCTGCTGACCGTCGAGCGCGAGCCGATCCCGCGGTTCATCACCGCCGGCACCTGGCGGGAGTACGTCTCGCCGGGCGGGGTGCTCACCCCGGTGCCGCTGACCCTGGACATCTACCCGGACGGCCAGCGCTGGCAGGCGTACGCCCTCGCGCACCGGCAGGGGGAGTTCGCCATCCCGTCGGGGTTCTTCCTGGGACCGGGCGGGCCGGACGGCCGGGGCCGGATCGGCCCGGTCCCCCGCCCGTTCGGTGCGCTGGTGGACCAGGCCGGCCGGTACGGCCTGGTGCCGATCATCACCGCGGGCTCCATCACCGAGGCCCGGGCCGACCTGCGGTACTGGCGGGTCGAGATCGTGGTGCTGCCGGACCGGGTGCACGGGGCGAAGTACGACGTGCACGAGGACGCCGTGCGCCGCACCGTGACCGCGCTGCTCGGCGAGCCGCAGCGGGTGGACGACGTCTGGGTGTGGCGGGTGCCGCCGACCTGACCGCACCACGCCGGCCTCGATCACGCCCCACCGGCGTCATCGTGCCGGGCGGGAATGGCGCTTGGACGGCCGCCGGGACGTGCCCCGCGGTGAGCCGGCTCACCCCAGGTGACCGGCGAGTACGGGTCTAGGCTGAACGCGTGACCACGACGACCCCCGGCCTCACGGCCGTCCGCGCCGGTGTCCTCGACTACCAGGCCGCCTGGGACGAGCAGCGCCGGCTGCACGAGTCGGTGGTGGCCGGCGAGCGCGGCGACACCGTGCTGTTGCTGGAGCACCCGAGCGTCTACACCGCGGGCAAGCGGACCGAACCGTGGGACCGCCCGCTGGACGGCACCCCGGTCATCGACGTCGACCGCGGCGGCAAGATCACCTGGCACGGTCCGGGGCAGCTGGTCGGCTACCCGATCCTGCGCCTGCCCGACCCGGTGGACGTGGTCGCGTACGTCCGCCGCACCGAGCAGCTGCTGATCGACGTGTGCGCCGAGTTCGGGCTGGCCGCCGGCCGGGTCGAGGGGCGCAGCGGGGTGTGGGTGCCGGCGGACGACCGGGGCCCGGCCCGGAAGGTCGCCGCCATCGGCATCCGGGTCGCCCGCGGGGTGACCCTGCACGGCTTCTCCATCAACTGCGACTGCGACCTGGGTCATTTCGACCGGATCGTGCCGTGCGGCATCCGCGACGCCGGGGTCACCTCGCTCACCGCCGAGCTGGGCGGCCCGGTCACCGTGGCCGACGTGCTCCCGGTGGTCGAGCGCCGGCTGCCGACGCTGCTGGCCTGACCACCCGTGGCCGCCCGGATCGACCTGGTCACCCTCGTCGTCGCCGAGTACGACCCGGCGATCGCGTTCTTCACCGAGGTGCTCGGCTTCGAACTGGCCGAGGACTCGCCGTCGCTGACCAACGACGGCCGGCCCAAGCGCTGGGTGGTGGTCCGCCCGCCCGGCGGCGGAACGGGGCTGCTGCTGGCCCGCGCCGACGGCGACCGGCAGCAGGCGGCGGTCGGCGACCAGGTCGCCGGCCGGGTCGGCTTCTTCCTCCAGGTCGACGACTTCGACGCCACCTACCGCCGGATGGTCGACGCCGGCGTCGAGTTCGTCCGCCCGCCGCGCACCGAGCGCTACGGCCGCGTCGCCGTCTTCCGCGACCTCACCGGCAACCTCTGGGACCTCCTCGGCCCCGCCTAGCCC
>NZ_QGSW01000218.1:0-16746 GCF_003176715.1 Micromonospora sp. S4605 | reverse complement strand
GGCCGGGGCCCCCGCTCGCTGCCGGCCCGTTGGCGCCCCACCGGCCGCCGCTGCCCGACCGTCGCCGCACCGGTGACCGACCCGCGGAGGCGGACCGCGCCGTCAGCCGAGGCGGGTGGCCAGGTGGTGCAGGGCCAGGCGGTAGCCGTCGACGCCCAGGCCGCAGATCACCCCGGTGGCCACCGCGGAGACCACCGAGTGGTGCCGGAACTCCTCCCGGGCGTGGATGTTGGAGATGTGCACCTCGATCAGCGGCCCGCGCAGCATCGAACAGGCGTCCCGGACCGCGTACGAGTAGTGCGACCAGGCGGCCGGGTTGAGCACCACGGCGGCACCCTCGACGGCGGCCGCGTGCAGCCAGCCGAGCAGCTCGTGCTCGGCGTCGGTCTGCCGCACCGTCACGTCCAGGCCCAGGTCCCGGCCGGTCGCCTCGCAGAGCGCCACCAGGTCGGCGTAGGTGGTGGCCCCGTAGACCTCCGGCTCCCGGGTGCCGAGCCGGCCCAGGTTCGGCCCGTTCAGCACGTACACCTTCATCGGGCGACCTCGCGGTAGGCGGCGTGCAGCAGCTCGTCGTCGGGGCCTTCGAGGATCGCCGGGCGGGCCAGCCCGTCCAGCACCACGAAGCGCAGCTTGTCGCCCCGGGCCTTCTTGTCCACCCGCATCGTGGCCAGCAGCTCCGGCCAGGCGTCCGCCCGGTAGCCGGTGGGCAGGCCGAGCGCCGCCACGGCGGTGCGGTGCCGCCGGGCGGTGGCCTCGTCGAGCCGGCCGGCGAGCCGGGCCAGTTCGCCGGCGTAGACCAGGCCGACGGCGACCGCGTGCCCGTGCCGCCAGCGGTAGCCCTCCGCCTTCTCGATGGCGTGGGCCAGGGTGTGGCCGTAGTTGAGCACCTCGCGCACCCCGGACTCGCGCAGGTCGCCGGAGACCACGTCGGCCTTGACCCGGACCGCCCGCTCGATCAGCTCGCGGGCCACCGGGCCGGCCGGGTCGACGGCGGCCGCCGGATCCCGCTCCACCAGCTCCAGGATCACCGGGTCGGCGATGAAGCCGCACTTGACCACCTCGGCCATCCCGGCGGCCAGCTCGGCCGGCGGCAGGCTGTCCAGGGTGGACAGGTCGCAGATCACCCCGGCCGGCGGGTGGAAGGCGCCGACCAGGTTCTTGCCGGCCGCGGTGTTGATCCCGGTCTTGCCACCCACCGCGGCGTCGACCATGCCGAGCAGCGAGGTGGCCACCGGCACCCAGCGCACCCCCCGCAGCCAGCAGGCCGCGACGAAGCCGGCCAGGTCGGTGACCGCGCCGCCGCCGATCCCGATCACCCCGTCGTCCCGGGTGAACCCGGCCTCGCCCAGCCGGTCCCAGCAGGCGGCGGCCACCTCGACCCGCTTGGCCGCCTCGGCGTCCGGCACCTCGATCGGCAGCGGCCGCACGCCGGCGGCGCGCAACCGCTCGCCGAGCGCGTCGGCCAGCGCCTTGAGCGGCGGCGCGTGCAGCAGCGCCACCCGGGTCGCGCCGGGCAGCAGCCGCGGCGGCGGATCGAGCAGGTCGCGTCCCACCAGTACGTCGTACGGGCGCTCGCCGCCGACCGGGATCCGGGTCACCTCGTCCATCGCCGGCAGCCTAGTCGAGCCAACCGGCCGTCCACCCCGGCTGTCCACCAGGTGGCCGCGGATTCGTCCGCGCGTTTAGTCCGGTTCCCGGCGGGCAACGAGTGCCCAACCGGACCCGCGGAGGTGCCCGATGGCGAGAACCACCCTGGACGGCGCCGACATCCGGCTGCCCGCCACCGTCCTCGGCGTCGGGCTGGGCGGCTTCGTCGACGGCATCCTGCTGCACCAGGTGCTCCAGTGGCACCACCTGCTCAGCAGCACCGACACGGACAACGTCGGCATCCGGCCGTACCCGGTGGACACCGTCCCCGGCCTGGAGATGAACACCCTCTGGGACGGCATCTTCCACGTGGTGACCTGGGTGGCGGTGCTCGCCGGCCTGGCCATGCTGTACTCCCGGGTCACCCGCTCCCGGGGCCGGCTGTGGCGCTCGCCGGTGCTGTGGGGCTGGGCACTGATCGGCTGGGGCCTGTTCAACCTGGTCGAGGGGATCGTCGACCACCACCTGCTCGGCATCCACCACGTCCGCACCGGCCCGCACCAGCTCTGGTGGGACCTCGGCTTCCTGGCCCTCGGGCTGGCGCTGATCCTGCTCGGCTGGCTGGTGCAGCGGCGGGGCACGGTGGTGGACCTCTGCGCCGACGAGCGGCGATGAGCCCGGAGCACGCCGGTCACGGGCTCGCCGTCGGGCCGCTGCTGCTCGTACCGCCGCTGCTCTTCTGGAGCTACCTGGCCGCGGCCCTGCGCGAGCGGGCCACCGACCGCGCCGGGTGGAGCCACTGGCGGACGGCGAGCTTCGGCGCGGGCGCGACGGCGGCCGCCGTCGCGCTGGCGCTGCCCGGCCACGGCCTCGCCGCGCACATGTGGCAGCACCTGCTGCTGGGCATGCTCGCGCCGCTCGGCCTGGTGCTCGGTGCGCCGGCCACCCTGGCGTTGCGGATCGCCGACCGGCGCACCGGACGCGCGGTCGTCCGCCTGCTGCGCCGCCCGGCGGTGGGCGTGCTCACCCACCCGGTGACCGGCCTGGCGCTGACCGTGGGCGGGCTCTACGTGCTGTACCTGACCCCGCTGTACCGGGCCACCCTCACCAACCCGGTGCTGCACCACCTGGTGCTGCTGCACTTCCTGCTCGGCGGCTACCTCTTCACCTGGGCGATCGCCGGCCCGGACCCGGGTCCGCGGCGCCCGCGGGTGCCGGTCCGGTTGGTGGTGCTGGGCGTGGCGGTGGCCGGGCACGCCACCCTCGCCCAGCTCCTCTACGCCGGCCTGCTGGTCGACGTCACCGCCCCGGCAGTGGAACTGCGCGCCGCCGCGACGGTCATGTACTACGGCGGTGACCTGGCTGAGCTCCTGCTCGCGCTGGCGCTGCTGGTCACCTGGCGGCCGGAGCCACGGCGCGCGCGGCAACCCGACGAGCCGCCACCCGGCACCGCTGCCCTGCCGGCCTCAGCCGGCTGACCGCCCGGCCCTGCCGGCCTCAGCCGGCTGACCGCCCGGCCCAGTCGGCCAGCCGGCGGGCGTGCTCGGCCACCGCGTCCCGCAGCGCGTCCGGCCGCAGCACGGTGAACGGCCAGCCCAGCCCGGCGAGCAGCTGGGCCATCCCGTCCAGCCGCTCCGCCCGGGTACGCAGCAGCACCCCGTCGGCGGTCGGGGTCAGCTCGCCCACGCTGGGCGGGATCCGGCGGCGGGCGGTGTCCGGGTCGGTCTCCAGCAGCACCTCGACGTCGTGCGCGTACGGCACCCCGGCCAGCGAGCGGGTCACCTGGGCCACCGGGTCGAACCCGGCCGGCACCTCGAAGGTCTCCGCCTCGGTCACCACCTCGCCGATCCGGTCCAGCCGGAAGGTGCGCACCTCGCCGCGGAGGTGGTCGTGGCCGGTGACGTACCAGCGGCCGGCGTGGAAGACCAGCCCGTACGGGTCCAGCCGGCGGCGCGACGCGGCGCCGGCGAAGGACCGGTAGTCCAGCCGAACCCGGTGCCGCTGCCGGGCCGCCGCGGCCAGGGCGAGCAGCGTCCCGGTGGCCGGCCGGACGGCCGGGTCGGTGCGACGCAGGGTGAAGCCGAGGTGTTCCTGCACGGCCGCCAGCCGGTCGGCGAGCGACGGTGGCAGCACCCGGCGGATCTTGGCGAGGGCGGTGGCGGTGGCCGGTTCCTCGGTGCCCAGCCCGAGCCGTTCGGCGGCGACCAGGCCGAGCAGCACCGCCACCGCCTCGTCGTCGGTGAGCATCAGCGGCGGGAGCTTGTAGCCGGGGCGCAGCCGGTAGCCGCCGTAGCGGCCCCGGTCGGCGGTCACCGGGATGCCGAGCTCGGCCAGGGTGGTGGCGTAGCGGCGGACGGTCCGCTCGTCGACGCCGAGGCGGGCGGCGAGCTCGACGCCGGTCAGCCGGTGGTGGCTCTGCAACAGCTCCAGCAGCCCGAGCACCCGACCGGCGGGATGTGACACGGGACACTCCTTTAAACCGGGCGGAAGTCGTCCGGATTTGATCGTACGGTATCCGGGACCGACGAAAGAGGGAGATCCAGATGGCGACGTTCGTGCTGGTGCCGGGGTTCTGGCTGGGCGGTTGGGCGTGGCGCGAGGTGGCTGCCACGCTGCGCGGCCAGGGCCACGAGGTCCACCCGGTGACGCTGACCGGGGTGGCCGAACGGGCCCACCTGGCCGGGCCGGAGGTGGGCCTGGAGACGCACACCACCGACATCGTCCGGCTGATCGAGGTGGAGGACCTGCGCGACGTGCTGCTGGTCGGGCACTCCGGCGGCGGCCTGCCGGTGACCCAGGCCGCGGACCGGATCCCGGACCGGATCGCCCGGGTGGTCTACGTGGAGAGCGGGCCGATGCCCGACGGGATGTCCCAGTTCGACGTCAACCCGCCGGAGGAGCAGGAGCGGCTGCGCGCGCAGATCGGCGACGGGCACCTGCTGCCGCCGCCCGCCTGGGACCCGGCCGCCGACCCGGAGAACCTCGCCGGTCTGGACGACGCCGCGCTCGCGCTGCTGCGGGCCCGGGCCACCCCGCACCCGCTGCGGGCCGCCACCGAGCCGGTCCGGCGCACCGGCGGGCGGGCGGTGCCGACCGCGCTGGTCGCCAGCACGTTCCCGCTGCCGATGGTGGAGGAGATGATCGCGCAGGGACACCCGTTCTTCGCCGGGCTGGCCGGTGGCCAGCTGCACGCCCTGCCCACCGGGCACTGGCCGATGCTCAGCGAACCGAAGGGCCTCGCCGCGGTGCTCGACACCATCGCCCGCGGCTGACCCGCGCCGGCGCCGGCCCGCCCGGCGGGCCGGCGACCGCCGGTCAGCGCTTGAGCAACGCGACGATCTCGGCGGCGATCTCCTCCGGGCTCCGCCCGTCGGTGACCACCGTCGCGGTGGCCACCTCGGCGTAGAGCGGGCGGCGCTGATCCATCAGGTGCTTGAGGGTGGCCCGCGGGTTGAGCACCAGCAACGGCCGGCCGGCGCCGAGCCCGACCCGCTTCACCGCGTCCGGCAGCTCGACCGAGAGGTGCACCACCGGGTGCCCGACCAGCGCGGCGCGGTTCTCCTCGGCGAGGACCGCGCCGCCGCCGAGGGCGAGCACCCCGGAACAGGAGGCCAGCGCCGCCGCCACCGCCGCCCGTTCGAGGGTACGGAAGTGCGCCTCCCCCTCGTCGACGAAGATCTCCGGGATCGGCTTGCCGGCAAGCCGCTCGATGTCGGCGTCGGTGTCCCGGAACTCGACCCCGAGGGCGTCGGCGAGCGCCCGGCCGACGGTGGTCTTGCCCGAGCCCGGCGCACCGACCAGCACGCAGACCGGCCGCGTCGACCCGCTCACCGGAGCCGCCCTTCGTTCGCGACTGCGGGGCTCCGCTGCGCTGCACTCCTCGCGCTCACCGGTCCTGCCCTTCGTTCGCGACTGCGGGGCTCCGCTGCGCTGCACTCCTCGCGCTCACCGGATCACCAGGGAGTCGAGGTAGCCGGCGAGGTTGCGGCGCATCTCGGCGACCGAGTCGCCGCCGAACTTCTCCACCGCCGCCTCGGCCAGCACCAGGGCCACCATCGCCTCGGCGACCACCGCGGCGGCGGGCACCGCGGCCACGTCCGACCGCTGGTTGATCGCGGTGGCCGGCTCGCCGGTGGTGACGTCCACCGTGGCCAGGGCCCGGTTCAGCGAGGAGATCGGCTTCATCGCGGCCTTCACCCGCAACGGCTCGCCGGTGGTGATGCCGCCCTCCAGCCCGCCGGCCCGGTCGGTGACCCGTCGCACGCCGGTGGCGGTGGGGATGATCTCGTCGTGCGCCTCCGAGCCGCGGGAGCGGGCCTGCTGCCAGCCGTCGCCGATCTCGACGCCCTTGATCGCCTGGATGGACATCAGCGCGGCGGCCAGCCGGGCGTCCAGCTTGCGGTCCCACTGCACGTGGCTGCCCAGCCCCGGCGGCACCCCGTACGCCAGCACCTCGACCACACCGCCGAGCGTGTCGGCGGCCTTCTTCGCGGCGTCGACCTCGGCCACCATCCGGGCGCTGGCCTCCGGGTCGAGGCAGCGCAGCGGGTCGGCGTCGATCCGGGCGGCGTCCTCGGGGCGGGGGCGCAGCCCCGGCTTCACCGCGACCGGGCCCAGCTCGACCACGTGCGAGACGATCTCGACGCCGAGTGCCTGCCGCACCAGCGCCTTGGCGACGGTGCCGACGGCGACCCGGGCGGCGGTCTCCCGGGCGCTGGCCCGCTCCAGGATCGGCCGGGCGTCGGTGTGGCCGTACTTCTGCATGCCGGCCAGGTCGGCGTGGCCGGGCCGGGGCCGGGTCAGCGGCGCGTTGCGGGCCTGCCCGGCCAGTTCCTCCGCGTCGACCGGGTCGGCGGCCATCACGGTGCGCCACTTGGGCCACTCGGAGTTGCCCACCCGGATGGCCACCGGGCTGCCCAGGGTGGCCCCGTGCCGGAGCCCGCCGATGATCTCGACCTCGTCCTGCTCGAAGGACATCCGGGCGCCCCGGCCGTAGCCGAGCCGGCGCCGGGCCAGCTCGCCGGCGATCTCGCCGGTGGTCACCTCGACCCCGGCGGGCACCCCCTCCAGCAGCGCGACGAGGGCGGGACCGTGCGACTCACCTGCAGTCAACCAGCGCAACACAGCGCTCAGTCTGTCACGCCCGGTGCTCGCCGCGGCGGCGCGCCCGGCGCGTCCCGCCCAGCGGACGGCGCCGACCCCCACGGCCACCACGGGCACCGCTTCTTGCGGTGAACCCGTACGATCATGGCGGCGCGCCGGGAAGTCTGGTCGGCAGGTCCTTCGTCGACCCTTCGTTCGGGAGTCACCGGTGCTGCTCTTCGCGTTCGCGGCGGTCCTGCTGCTCGCCGTCCTGCTCTCCAGCCTGGCGCACCGGAGCATCCTGTCCACCGCTGTGCTGTTCCTGGTCGCCGGTTTCGTGCTGGGTCCGGAGACCACCGGGGTGCTGGACATCACCGCCGACGCCCCGATCGTGTCGACGCTGGCCGAGCTGGCGCTGGTCACCGTGCTCTTCACCGACGGCATGCGGGTCGGCTGGGCCGACCTGCGGTCGGCCTGGCGGCTGCCCGGCCGGGCGCTGGGCTGGGGCCTGCCGCTCACCCTGCTGATCACGGCCCTGCTGGCGCACTACGTGGCGGGCCTGGACTGGCCGGAGGCGCTGCTGCTCGGGGCGATCCTCGCCCCCACCGACCCGGTCTTCGCGGCCGCGCTGGTCGGCAACGAGCGGGTGCCCGGCCGGCTGCGGCACCTGCTCAACGTCGAGTCCGGCATCAACGACGGCCTGGCGCTGCCCTTCGTCATCCTGTTCCTGGCCGTGGCGGCCGGCTCCGGCGACCTGCACCTGGACGAGTTGGGCATGGAGCTGCTGCTCGGCCTGGTGATCGGGGTCGCGGTGCCGTGGCTGGCGCTGTGGCTGGAGCGGCGGCGGTTCTTCTCGGCCTCCACCCAGTACGAGCCGCTCAACGGGGTGGCGATCGGCCTGCTGGTGCTGGCGCTCGGCCAGGTCACGCACGCCAACCTGTTCCTCGCCGCGTTCGCCGCCGGTGTCACCGTGGCCACCTTCGGCGAGCGGCAGCGGGAGAGCTTCGAGCACTTCGGCGAGCTGATCGCGGAGCTGTTCAAACTGGTCGCCCTGCTGGTCTTCGGCGCGCTGATCTCGTTCGAGTTCCTCGGGGAGATCGCCTGGACGGGGTGGATCTTCGCGGTGCTCGCCATCGTGGCGGCCCGGCCGCTGGCCCTGGCCGTGTCGTTCCTCGGCTCGCACCTGAGCCGCACCGAGCAGTTCGCCGCGATGTGGTTCGGCCCGAAGGGCTTCGCCTCGGTGGTCTACGGGCTGCTGGTGCTGGAGGCCGGCATCCCGGCCGGGGACGAGGTCTTCCACCTGGTGGCGCTGACCGTCGTGCTGTCGATCGTCGCGCACTCCTCGACCGACCTGGTGATCGCCCGGATCTTCGACCCGGCCACCACGCCAGCCTGGTACGAGCGGCTGCGGCAGGCGTCGGCGCAGCGACGGGACCGGCAACGCTGACCGCGACCGGGCGGGGACCGCTGCCTAGGCGCGGACCGCGATCAGCGACTTGGTCAGGCCCGCCAGCCGCTCGTTCCGGACGACCGCGTCGGGGAACAGGTAGCGCAGCTCGGCCCGGCCGATGAGTTCCGTGGTCAGCACCTGCCGCATCGCCGCCTCGTAGGACTTGCCCGGCGTGTAGGCCAGCGGCCAGCGCCGGGCCACCACCACCCGCGCCGAGACCGGCAGGAACTGCATGCCGGGCGCGACCCAGTGCGGCTCGATCGGGAAGTACCGGTACGGCGTCTGCACCCAGTACGCCGGCGCCAGCGCGCGGATCGCCTCGGCCATCCGCCGGCGGCGCTCGTGCCCGCCCACGTGCTCCAGCACGCTGTTGCTGAAGACCAGGTCGTACCGGCGGTTCAGGATGCGCTCGGGCAGCTCGCAGGCGTCGGCGTGGTCCGCCTCCGCCCAGTCGGGCAGTGCCGCCGGCAGCGGTTCGAGGTTGACCACGTGCACGTGGGCCGGACGGACCGGCACCCGGGCCCAGCCCTCCACCCGTCCGCCCAGGTCCAGGACGGTCATCTCGGCGAGGTTCGGGAAGGTGTCCGACAGCCAGGCGGCTCGGCGTGCCCGTCGCTTCGCGGCGAGCGAGGTCGGCGAGTCGACCAGCCGGAACCTGAGCGAGTGAAGTGCCATCGGAGGTCCTCTCCTGCTGAGTCTGGGCGGGGTCCGCCGAGGAGGTCCGCCCGGGTCTGGGCGGGCTCCGCCGACGACCGGTGGCCCGGGTCCGGTCGGCGTACCGGCGGGCGGCGGCCGGGGCGGCGTCAGATCCCCCGGCCGCGTCGGTGCAGCGCGCGCAGCACCGCGTCGGCCCGCACCATCCGCCCGGCCACGGCCAGGGCGAGGTAGGCGCGCGGCTCGCGCGGGTTGCGACGCAGGGTCCGGCGGGCCCAGCGCACCGCCGCTCCCCGGTCGCCGGCGGCGGCCCGGGCGAAGGCGATCTGCCCGGCGACGCGGGCCTCCCCGGCCGGCTGGCTGCCGAACTCGGGATAGCGGGCGAGCAGCCACTGCAACGCCTCGGCGATGGTGTCCCAGCGCCGCGCGAAGTAGGACCGCCGGTGCCAGCGCACCAGCACGTACGGGGTGGGCACGTTGACCAGCGGGGCGCTGCGGGCGGCCCGGAGCAGGAACTCGTAGTCCTCCGCGTAGCTGCCCGGGATCTCCTCGTCGACCAGCCCGAACCCGTCGCGCAGCGCGGCCGCCCGGATCAGGAACGTCGACGGGTGCAGCTCGGTCATCCGGTCGCGGAGCAGATCGGTCAGGGTGACCGCGTCGCGGGGCAACGACCGGTCGACGGTCCGCCCGTCGTAGCTGACCCGGATGCCGCAGCAGGCGAACTCCGCGCCCGGCGCCGCGGCCAGCGCCCCGACCTGGGTTCGCAGCTTGCCGGGCAGCCACTCGTCGTCGTCGTCGCAGAACGCGATCAGCTCTCCCGCGGCGGCCAGCGTGCCCGTGTTGCGGGCACCGGCCAGCCCCGGCGTGCGCCGGTTGCGGAGCACCCGGACCGGGCGGCCGGGGCAGCCCAGGTCGGCCAGCGTGCGGTCCGGCTCGGACTGGTCGTGGACCACCAGCACCTCGACCGGGCCGGGATGGTCCTGGTCGAGCACCGCCCGGACGGCGGCGCGCAGCAGCTCCGGGCGGTCCCGGGTGGGCACCACCACGCTCACGCTCGGCTGCCCGGTCATCGCCGCGCTCCCGCGCGCCCCGGGCGCCGCCACGGCCACCACGCCCGGGGCCGCCGCCGCGCGGACGCGGCCACCAGGTCCTCCACGATCTGCCCCACCCGCCGTACCGCGGCCCGCTGCGCGTCGGCCGCGGCGTCGGCCGAGATGGCGAACCGGTCCGGGTCGGCCAGGCCGCTGCCGAGCGCGCCCCGCAGCGCCTCCCGGGACTCGCAGAGCGCCACCATGCCGGCGGCGCCGAGCCGCCGGCAGAACAGCTGCTGGTGGTCGTCGACGTGCTCGCCGTGGGCCGGGTCGCGGGGCACCACGATCGGCAAATGGCCGTGCCGGCGGGCCTCCAGGATGGTCGCCGGGCCACCGTGGCAGACCACCAGGTCGGAGCCGGCCATCGCGGCCTGCAACGCGTCGTGGCAGAGGAAGGGCACCGCGTCGGGCCGGACCGGCGCCCGGGTGTGTCCGTGCTGGACGGTGAGGTCGACCCGGTCGGCGACCTCGGCGTGCCACTCGCACAGCCAGTCGACCAGCCGGTCGAACGGGTGCCGGTCGGTGCCGACGGCGACCAGCAGGTGGATCCGGGCGACCTCGGCCGGGTCGCGGGGGCGGGGCACCTGGTGCGCCGGCTCGACCCGGTCCGCCGGCCGCGCCGGCCGGTGCTCCGCCCGGTCGAGGGCCAACCGGCGCGCCGGCGCCGCGTCGGCGGCCCCGCTCACAGCAGCGTCCCCACGACGGTCGCCTCCGGGTACTGCCGGCGCTGCTCCTCCCACTGCACGAGCATCGCGGACAGGAACGGGCGGCAGAGCCGGGCGGTGAGCGTCGGGGTGTCGATCCGGTCGTACACCTCGATGTAGACGGTCGGGATGCGGCGCAGCCAGGCCAGCACGACGAACGGCACGGCGACACCCGCCCCGGTGGTCACCACCGCGGCCACCCGCCGGCGGCCCAGCACCCGCCGGGCCAGGACCGCGTTGCGCAGCAGGTTGCGCACGTTTCGGGTGGTCGGGTGGTACGCCCGCACGACTTCCTCACCGGCGAGCAGGGACACCGCTTCGGGCGTGTCGAAGGTGACCCAGCAGCGGGGCCAGCGCTCGTACCAGGGGCGCAGGGCCAGCAGCTGGGCCAGGTGCCCGCCGCTGGACCCGACCAGCAACAGGACCGGAGGGTCCGCGCCGTCCTCGATGTTCTGCTCCACGCGAGTCCCCAGAAGTTCGCTTGGATGTACGGTCGGCGCCAGGCCGACGCGATGACAGTTCCCCCGGGCCGGTGTGCGGGACGACCGGCGAGCGGCTGACCCCGCTGGCGGCGGAGCAGGAACGAGGCCCGACCGCCACCCCCAGCGATGGTAACGGCCTGCGGCCTCTTCGTCACTGTCCGCCATTGGTCTGATCGGCGTCGCCGCGGAACGCTCCGCTCAGTCGCTGCGTCGGTGCTCGACGGCGTCCAACAGCGCCGGGTGGAGGGCCGGATTCCAGCCCGCTCCGGCGTCGGCCAGCCGCCAGGCGCGCAGCCACAGCTCCACCAGGTAGGCGTCGGCGACCAGCCGGCGGGCGGCCGGGTCGAGCCCGAGCGCGGCGCCGTACCGGGCCAGCCGGGTGTCCACCGCCCGCGCGGCCTGCGCGACCGGTTCGCCGCGCAGCACCACGGCCCGCTGGAACGCGTCGTGCGCCAGGTCGAAGCCGAGCGGCACGTCCGGCGCGCTGTGCTCCCAGTCCCAGGCGACCAGCCGGCCGTCGTGCCGGCCCAGGTTCCACGGCACCCAGTCGCCGTGCCAGTGCCCGAACTCGACCCGGGTGTCGCCGTACCGGTGGGCCAGCGCGGCGACCGCGGCGACCGCCCGGGCACCGGCGGGATCGGCCGCGGCGGCGCGCCGGGCCGTGCGGGCCAGCCGGGCCAGGAAACCCGAACCGGCCAGCGGCCGGGGCGGCGCCGGCGGCCGGCCCCGGCGGGCCACCGCGAGCAGCGCCGGGATGGCCGGCGGCGCGCCGACCGGCAGCCCGCGTACCGCCGGGGGAAGCGGCTCCACCAGCGCGACCACCTGCCCGTCCCACGACGTCTCGGCCAGCAGCCGGGGCACCGCCGGATGACCGGGCACGCCGGCCAGCGCGGGCAGCTCGCGCAGCGCGGCCGCCTCGGCGGTGACCAGCGCCCGGGTGGCGCCGTTCCAGCCGATCTTGGCGTAACCCCGGGGCCGCCCGTCGGCGGCGAAGAGTTGCAGGGTGGGCTTGTGGTTCGGGTCCGGCGGGCGCACCCCGCACGCCGCGTAGCCGGGCCCGCCGCCCAGCGCGGCGGCGAGCCGCTGCGCCAGCAGCACGTCGGCAGCGGCCAGCCCGGCGGGCAGCGACACCGTGAGGGTGGGAAACGGCGCCCGGTCCAGCGCGCCGACCCGGGCCAGCCCGCCGAGCACCGCCCGCGCCGCGCGCACCCCCGGCGGACGCAGCGCGTTGTACGCCAGCAGCGCGGCGGCCGTGACCCGGGGCGCGCCGAGCGGCAGCAGGAACCGGGCCCGGCGCACCGACGGGACGACCGCGTACCGGGCCACGGCGCGCTGCCCTGGTGGTGGCGGGCGGTCCACGGCCAGGCCGATCCGCTCGTCGCCGAAGACCGCGCGGGTGACCCAGCCGAGCCCGTCCGCCCGGGAGCGGGGGTCGGCCGCGGTGCCGGCCGGCGCGGTCACGCCGCCCGGTCCGGCCAGTCGAGGTCCAGCCCGAGCCGCTGCCGCAGCGCCGCGTTGTGGGGGCGGTAGTACTCGGTCAGCTCCGCCCGCAGCGTCGGCTCCAGCGGCGCCGACCGGCGGTGGTTGTAGACCTTGAAGTCGGGCAGGTCGTGCGGGGGCAGGCCGAGGAAGTCCAGGGTGCGGCGGTAGGTCGCGCGGGGGTCGGCGTAGAGCCGCTCGCTGGGCAGGAACAGGATCCGCGACCGGTCGAAGCGGTGCAGCCACGGCTCCAGGTGTTCCAGGTACCGGCCGCGGGCGCGGTAGCTGTACCAGTCGTACGCCTGGCTGACGTACGTCGGTTCGGCGACCAGCCGCTCCCGCTCCCCCGCCGTGCGCTCCGGCTCGGCGGCCAGCGCGGCGGCGAAGTCCAGCGGCTCGACCCCCTGCGCGCGGCGCTCCTTCCAGTGCGAGTACGCCCGCTCCACCGGGTCGCGGAGCAGCACGATCAGCCGCACGTCGGGCATCAGCGCGGCGACCCGGCGCGCGGCGAGCGGGTGGAACATGTACAGCGGGGCCGCCTCGCCGACCCGCACCGGCCCACCGTGCCGGCGCGCCAGCGCCTCCCGGTGCCGCACGGTCGGGAAGTGCGACCGGTACCAGGCCTCCCCGCGTGCCCAGTTCTCCTCGAAGTAGTGCGCGCTCTTGGTGTTCCAGGCCGGGAAGAGCCGGGGCACCAGCGGATGCTGGAGCAGGTAGTTCCACAGCGAGGTGGTGCCGCCCCGCTTCGTGCCGATGATGAGGAAGTCCGGCAGCGGACGCCGGTCGCTGGTACGCACTCCGTAGTCGACGAGGCTCTCCCGTACCCGGTTGGTCACCTGGGTCGGCACGAGCTGCTTCACCCGGTCCCGGATGGACGACACGACGACCTCCACCTGCCCTTCGTGGATGCCGGGGCGGGACCGGCGGCAAGGGTCGCCCCGTCCCGCCCACGGATCTGCCTGATGGTCACCCGGATGCCGCGCCGCACCCGGGGCAGTGTCGACGAGCCGGCGGCGCCGGCCGCCAGCAGCGCGGCCGCCACCACCAGCCCGGGAAAGCCGCGCCCGGCGGCCAGCACCCCGGCGCCCGCGGCGGCGCCCACCCCGGCGGCGGTGATCGCGGCCGCCCGCAGCGTCGCCGCGTCCAGCAGCGGCTCGCCCACCACCGCCCGGGCACAGCCGTACGCGGTGAGGTTCTCGGTGGCGATGCCGGCCGCCCAGGCCAGCGCGGCGCCGGTGGCGCCGTGGCCGGGGATCAGCCACAGCCCGAGCGAGACGGTGACCAGCAGCCCGGCCAGCGTGGCGAGCAGGTGCAGCCCGCTGTGCCCGCCCATCAGCAGCAGGCTCTGCACGTTGCCGACCCCGGTGTTCACCAGCATCGCCAGGGCGAGCACGGTCAGCGCCGCCGCGCCGGCCCGGAACTCGGCGCCGAACAGGTCGAGGAACGCCACCCCGAAGACCGCCAGCAGCAGGTAGACCGGCCAGGACAGCACCAGCCCCCAGGTGGTCAACTGCCGGTGCACGGCGGCCGCCGCGGCCCGCTCTCCCCGGCCGAGCAGCCGGGACAGCTGCGGGGACACCGCCACCCGCAGCCCCTGCAGGGCCAACTGTCCGGCCAGGACGTACCGGCCGACCGCGCCGAACACGCCGGCGTCGGCCGGACCGGCCAGCACCGAGGTGAGCAGCACCCCCACCCACATGCTGCCGGCGTCGATCGCGGCCGAGGCGGCCCGGGGCAGCGCGAACCGCCAGAACAGGCGCCAGTCGGCCGGGTCGGGCCGCAGCCGCGCGCCGCGCCCCACCCCGAGCGGACCGGCGACCAGCGCCAGGCAGACCAGCAGGGCCGCGGCGGCCGGCAGCAGCCAGCCGGCCAGGCCGGCGAGCAGCCCGGCGCCGGTCAGCGCCGCCGCGCCGACCAGCGCCGGGCGGGCCACCGGGAGCAGGAGGAACTGCACCCCGACGTACGCCCGGACGGGGCGTACGCAGCGCAGCGCGGCGAGCAGCAGGGTCATCGCCGCGACCACCGGCACCGCCGCGAAGGTGACCACGAGCAGCCCCCCGGCGGCGGCGCCGGGGCCCAGCAGCCGGGGCGCGAGCGGACCCGAGACGATTACCCCGGCCACCGCGACGGCGGTCGCCACCAGCAGCGGCGGGACCAGGGCCACCGGGAGCAGCCGGGCCGCGTCGCCCCCGGCGCCGCCGCGGCGCCGGGGCAGCGCCCACATCAGCCCGGTCTCCGCGCCGAGGGTGCAGACCGCCGCCGCGACGGTGACCACGCCGATCGCGGCGAAGAAGGCTCCGGAGCCCGTGGTGCCGTAGCCGCGGGTGATCACCACGGCCAGGACGAAGCCGAACAGTCCACTGGTGGCCGCGCCGGCCAGCCCGGCGGCCCCGCTGCGCGCGCTGCGCCGGGTTTCCGCCGTGCGGTCGGCGCCGGCCGGCGGGACCGGGCCGGGACGGGTGGTGGCGGTCATCCCGGCACCGCCGTCGCCCGCCGGCCCGGCCCCGTCCGGCGGGCGGCCCCGGCCCGCCGTTCCCGCTCGGCGAGCGCCAGGGCGAACGAGATGGCGAAGAAGGCGACGGCGAGGTTCTGGTTGGCCATGCCGTAGAACGGGATCTGCACCAGGCAGACCACCGGCACCACGGCGAGCCACTGGCCGGCCGCCGAGGTGGCCCGGGCGCAGGTCACCGCGACCACCACGAACCAGGCCAGGAAGCACAGCAGCGCCGGGACGCCGTGGCTGAACAGCACCAGCCACAGCTGGCCCTGGCTGCCCACCGGGGCCGCGGCGGTGACCGTGTCGGCGTTGACCGGTGCGCCGTAGCCGAGCCACGGTGAGTCCTGGATCCGCCTGATCACCTCGGCGTAGAGCGAGAGCCGGTCGCTGTTCGTGTCGCTGGCCTCGACCCGCTTGTCGATCAGGTCGGCGATCGGGATGACCAGGGTGGCGAGCGCGCCGATCACCACCACCCCGGCGAGCGAGGCGGCCACCCGCGCGTTGCCGCGCAGGCTGGCCCGGACGCCGAGCACCGCCAGCCCCACCCCGAGGCTGAGGAACATCGCCCGGTTGAGGGTGAGGAACGCCGGCGCCAGCGACACCGGCAACGAGGCGACCAGCACCCACCGCAGCACGCCGTGGCGGCGCAGCATGGTGAAGGCCACCACGCAGGGCAGCGTCAGCGCGTACGCGCTGCCGTAGTTGTTGGTGTACGCGAACGGCGCCGCCGGCCGGTAGATCGGGTCGAGCGACCGGGCGCTGTACTCGGCAGTGGTCAGGTGGACCATGTCCTGGATGAACGGGTTGCCGGCGATGCCGGCGGGCAGCAGCACCTCGGTCGGGGTGGTCAGCGCGAACCGCGGCGCGAGCACGCTCAGCCAGCCCAGCACCACCAGCCCGAGCCAGAACGCGCAGAGCGGGACCAGCACGGCCGTCTGGTCGGGGCGTTCCCGCGCCACGGCGTACACGTAGCCGCCGACCACCAGCGCGGTGAGGTAGAAGCCCAGCCGCAGGCCGAAGGTGAGCAGCGCGGAGCCCGACGGCAACTGGGTCGCGCTCACCACGACGAGTCCCAGGAAGAGCAGCCAGAGCCCGGTGGCCGGCGGCAGCGGGACCCGGCCCCGGGTCAGCAGCAGCGCGAACAGCAGCGCGCCGAGCAGCGGCCAGCCCAGGTAGAAGGCGCCGGCCAGCCACCAGAGCGGCACCGGGCCGAACATCGTCGCCAGCGGCCAGAGCGGCAGCCGGGGCGGCGGGACCGGCGGCGGCGCCGGTGCCGCGTCGGGGTTGTCGCCGGCCGGTCCGGTGGTCGCCGGGGCGCGGGTGAGCGGCACGCTCAGCCCCGACCGTTGCGGGTCAGCACGAACCCCAGCGGGGTGACCCCGGCGGCGCGCAGCCGGTCCGCGAGCCGCCGCAGGTCGCCCTGGCGGGTACGGTCCCGCTCGACCACCACCACGGCGGTGCCCTGCCGGGCCACCGCGACCCCCCGCTCGTCGGACTCGGCGGGTGGTGCGTTGTACAGCACCAGCCCGTGGCCGGCGCACTGCCGCCAGGTGCCGAACCGCACGCTGCCGGCGCCCACCGGCACCGCGTCGGCCTCCGGGGACCAGCCGTTGTCGGTGCTGGGCGCCGGCCGGGGCAGGGTCAGCGTGGCGTCGGTCTCGGTCGACGGGCGCGCGCCGGGCGGGTGTGGCGACGGCCGCCGGGCCGGAGCCGGCGGGGG
>NZ_QGSW01000065.1:0-16859 GCF_003176715.1 Micromonospora sp. S4605 | reverse complement strand
CCCGCGTCCAGGTCAGTCGCGTTCGATCTGGTGGCCGATGACGGTGGGGCCGAGCATGACGGCGAAGCCGGAGCCGTCGCGGCGCGGGTCGGCCGCCGGCAGTTCCACCGGCTCGCCATTTGCGGTGGCGCCCACCGGGCGCGGGCCGACCCAGGCGACCGCCACGTCGGTCTCGCCCTTGAGGAACCGCTGGGCGCGCACCCCGCCGGTCGCCCGCCCCTTCGCCGGGTACGCCCTGAACGGCGTCACCTTCACCGTGGCGCCGGTCGAGGTGACCACCATCGGCTCACCGTGCTTCGGATCGTCGGTGCGGACCGCGCCGAAGAACACCACCCGCGCGCCGGCCGGCAGGTTGATGCCGGCCATGCCGCCACCCTTGAGGCCCTGCGCGCGCACCAGCCCGGCCGGGAAGCGCAGCAGCGACGCCTCCGAGGTGACGAAGGTGAGCGTCTCGGACCCGTCGGTGAGCCAGGTCGCGCCCACCACCTCGTCACCCTCGCGCAGCCCGATCACCTCGAACTCGTCGGAGCGGACCGGCCAGTCCGGCGCGCAGACCTTCACCACGCCCTGCCGGGTGCCGAGCGCCAGCCCCGGCGAGCCTTCGGCGGTCGGGCCGAGCGGCGCCAGGCCGACCACCGTCTCACCGGCCGCCAGCGGCACCAGTTCGGCGGCCGACATGCCGCCGCGCAGCGACACCGTGCCGGCCTGCTCGGGCAGCACCGGCAACGGCAACACGTCGATCTTGAACGCCCGGCCGGCGCTGGTCACCAGCAGCACCCGGCCCCGGGCCGTGGTGTGCACGACGGCGCGGACCGCGTCGTGCTTGACCCGGCCGTGCCGTCGCCGCCCCTCGGCGGCCTCCTCCGACTCGGCCGCCGTCCGGGCGACCAGCCCGGTCGCGGAGAGGATCACCTGGCACGGATCGTCGGCCACCTCCAGCGGGCCGGCCGGCGCGGACGCGGCCAGCACCTCCTTGAGGTCGCCGTCGACCAGGGTGGTACGCCGGGCGGCGCCGAACTGCTTCACCACCGCGGCCAGCTCGTCGGAGACGAGCTTCCGGAGCACCGTCGGGTCGTCGAGGATCCGGGACAGCTCGGCGATCTCGGCGCGCAGCTTCTCCTGCTCGGCCTCCAGCTCGATCCGGTCGTACTTGGTGAGCCGGCGCAGCGGAGTGTCCAGGATGTAGGTGGCCTGGATCTCGGAGAGCTTGAACTTCTGCATCAGGCCGTCCTTGGCCGCCTGCGCGTCCTCACTGGCCCGGATCAGCTTGACCACCTTGTCGATGTCGAGCAGCGCGATCAGCAGGCCGTCGACCAGGTGCAGCCGCTCCTCGCGCTTGCGCCGCCGGTACGAGCTGCGCCGGGTCACCACCTCGTAGCGGTGCGCCAGGAAGACCTCCAGCAGCGCCTTCAGCCCGAGGGTCTGCGGCTGCCCGTCGACCAGCACCAGGTTGTTGACGCCGAAGGACTGCTCCAGCGGGGTGAGCCGGTAGAGGTCGGCGAGCAGGGCCTGCGGGTTGACGCCGACCTTGCACTCGATGACCAGGCGGGTGCCGCTCTCCCGGTCGGTGAGGTCCTTGACGTCGGCGATGCCGGTGAGCCGCTTGGTCTTGGTGACCTCGTTGGTGATCGCCGCGATGACCTTCTCGGCACCGACGCCGTACGGCAGCTCGACCACGGTGATCGCCTGCCGGCCCCGGCTGCCCTCCAGCGGGCCGATCTCCACCTTGCCGCGCATCCGGACCACGCCGCGCCCGGTCTCGTACGCCCGGCGCACCTCGTCCAGGCCCAGCAGCAGGCCGCCGGTGGGCAGGTCGGGGCCGGGCACGAACTCCATCAGCTTGTCGAGCGTGGCGTCCGGGTGGTTGATCAGCCAGCGGGCGGCCTGGACCACCTCGCCGAGGTTGTGCGGGATCATGTTGGTCGCCATCCCGACCGCGATCCCGGACGCGCCGTTGACCAGCAGGTTGGGGAAGGCGGCGGGCAGCACGGTGGGCTGGGTCAGCGAGCCGTCGTAGTTCGGCTCGACGTCGACGGTGTCCTCGCCCAGCTCGCCGACCAGCAGCATCGCCTCGCGGGACAACCGACACTCGGTGTAACGGGCCGCGGCCGGTCCGTCGTCTGGGCTACCAAAATTTCCATGCCCGTCGATGAGTGGCACGTTGAGCGAGAAGTCCTGGGCCAGCCGGACCATCGCGTCGTAGATCGCCGTGTCCCCGTGCGGGTGGTAGCGACCCATCACGTCGCCCACCACCCGAGCGGACTTGACGTGCGCCCGGTCCGGGCGGAAACCGGAGTCGTGCATGGACCAGAGGATGCGCCGGTGCACCGGCTTGAGGCCGTCCCGGGCGTCCGGCAGGGCGCGGGAGTGGATCACCGAGAAGGCGTACTCCAGGTAGGAGTCGGAGACCTCGGCGACCAGCGAGTTGTCGATGACCCGAGCGCCGGCCTGGTCGAAGGCGGACAGGTCCACCTTGGCGCGGTCTTCCTTGCGGCGTGCCATGAGTCAGCTTTCCCCTCGAACGAACCCGGTGCTCATGCGTCGATCGCCTCCCGGTCGACCAGGTCGGCCGAGTCGATCAGCCAGTTGCGGCGGGGCTCGACCTTCTCCCCCATCAGCAGCTCGAGGATCCGCTCGGCGGCGTCCACGTCGTCGAGGGTGATCCGGCGCACCGACCGGGTGGCCGGGTTCATGGTGGTCTCCCACAACTCGTCGGCGTCCATCTCGCCGAGACCCTTGAACCGCGGGATCGGGGTGACGATCTGCTTGCCGGCCTTCTCCAGCCGGCGGACCGTCGCCGCCATCTCGGCCTGGGTGTAGGTGTAGAACGTCTCCGGGTTGCGCCCCTTGGTGGTGATCTTGTGCAGGGGTGGCATCGCGGCGTAGAGCCGGCCGGCCTCGATCAGCGGCCGCATGTAGCGGGCGAAGAGCGTGATCAGCAGCGTCCGGATGTGCGCGCCGTCCACGTCGGCGTCCGCCATGATCAGTACGCGGCCGTAGCGCATCGCCGACAGGTCGAAGGTGCGGCCGGAGCCGGCGCCGAGCACCTGCACGATGGCCGCGCACTCGGCATTGTCGAGCACCTGCTGGAGGTTGGCCTTCTGCACGTTGAGGATCTTGCCCCGGATGGGCAGCAGCGCCTGGTACTCGGCGGAGCGGGCGAGGCGGCCGGTGCCCAGCGCGCTGTCGCCCTCCACGATGAACAGCTCGCTGCGCTCGATCCCCGCGGCGCGGCAGTCGACCAGCTTGGCCGGCATCGACGCGCCCTCCAGGGCGGTCTTGCGCCGGGCGGCGTCCTTCTGCTGCTTCTGGGTCAGCCGCACCCGGGCCGCGTCGACGATCTTCTGCAGGACCGTACGCGCCTCGGTCTTCGTCTTCCGGTCTTCCAGCCAGGCCTTCAGGTGCTGCTCGACCAGCGACTGGATCACCTTGGTGATGCCGGCGGTGGAGAGTTCGTCCTTGGTCTGCGAGGTGAACTGCGGTTCGGGGATCCGCACGTGCACCACCGCGGTCATCCCCTCCAGGACGTCGTCCAGGGTGGGCGGATCCTCCTTGGCCTTGAGCAGGCCCCGGGCGTTGCGGACGGCGTCGGCGAGGGTACGCGCCAGGGCCCGCTCGAAGCCCTTGCGGTGGGTGCCGCCGTGCGCGTTGCGGATGGTGTTGGTGAAGCACTCGACGGTGCGCTCGTAGCCGGTGCCCCAGCGGAAGGCCACCTCGATCTCGGCCCGTCGCTGCACGTTGGACTGCATCACGCCGTTGGCGTCGGCGGCGTTCTCCCGGTAGCTGCCCTCGCCGGTGACCAGCAGGGTGCCGGAGACCGGGCGGTCGCCGGCCGGGGCGAGGAACTCCACCATGTCGGTGAGCCCGTTGGGGAAGTGGAAGCGCTCCTCGGTCGGCTCCGCGCCGGTGTGGTCGCGCAGCAGGTAGCTCACCCCGGGGACCAGGAAGGCGGTGTTGCGCAGCTTCATCCGCACGGCCTCGGCGTCCAGGGCCGCGCCGGTCTCGAAGTAGCGGGGGTCGTGCCAGTAGCGGATGGAGGTGCCGGTGCGCTGGCCGCGCTTCATCGCGCCGACGACCTGGAGCCCCGGGCCGGCGGTGAACGGCGCGTCCGGCCCGTCGCCGTCGAAGATCCCCGGCACGCCGTGCCGGAACGACATCGCGTGGACCTTGCCGCCCCGGCGGACCGTCACGTCGAACCGGCGGGAGAGCGCGTTGACCGCCGAGGCGCCCACGCCGTGCAGGCCGCCGGAGGTCTTGTAGCCGGAGCCGCCGAACTTGCCGCCGGCGTGCAGCCGGGTGAGCACCAGCTCGACGCCGGAGAGGCCGGAGCGGGCGTGCACGTCGGTCGGGATGCCCCGGCCGTCGTCGTCGACCTGCACCGAGCCGTCGGCGTGCAGCGTCACCTCGACCTTGCGGGCGTGACCGGCGACACCCTCGTCGGTGGCGTTGTCGAGGATCTCGTTGACGAGGTGACCCACGCCACGGCTGTCGGTGGAGCCGATGTACATGCCGGGCCGCTTGCGGACGGCGTCCAGCCCCTCGAGGTGCGTGAGGTCGTCGGCCCCGTACAGGGTCTCAGGCTCTGCGGTCAACTGGTCGTACTCCCAGGTCTCGGCGGTGTGGTGCCGCTCACCGGCGAACGTCGCCCCCCGCGGCGCGCCGCAGCGAGCCTAGCCCGCTGCTCCGACAACGCCGTGGCACCCCGCGCGACCCGGCGGGGCGGAGCGCGGAAGCGGCTCGGAAGTTCCGGAGGACCCGCTGGGCGCTCCCGGCAGTGCAACGCCGCGGACCCCGGCCGGATTCCGCCTACCGCCCGGGACGGCCGCCGCGGCACCGCACCGCCTGGCGGCGCCGGCGCCGCACACCAGTCGCTGACCCGGGGGGTCGGGACCACCGACCGGGACGGTCGCGTCCGCCCCTGTCGAGCTGCGCGCCCGGCCGAGGCGCCGACCCGGTGACCGCCCCGCAACGAAAGATCATTGTTTCCGGCCATTGACGGCCGTCACACCGAGGTGATCTGATCACGCTCTCGGAGAATCTTTCATATTTCGATCGTTGGATGGGGGACCCATGTCCAGGTTCCGTCGTACCGTCGTCGCGGTCGCGCTGGCCGCCGCCACGGCGGCGCTCGCCACCGCCGTGGCGCCGCCCGCGCCCGCCTCGGCGGCCCTGCCCACCGCGGCCGTCGCGCTGGGCGACAGCTTCATCAGCGGCGAGGGCGCCGGCGCGTACGCACCCGTGGTCGACGTCAACGGCGTCGCGCAGACCTTCCCCGGCTGGACCGCGCCGAACAGCAACGCGTTCTTCTGCCACCGCTCGGCAAACGCCTCGCTGCACCGGGCCGCCCTGCCCGGCATCCAGGACCGGTTCAACCTCGCCTGCTCCGGCGGCCAGCCGCACGACATCGCCACCACCTCCTCGGCCCGCGCCAACGGCCGGCAGGTGGCCGCGCAGCTCGACCAGCTCCGCGCGGTCGGGCGTACCCACGACATCGACCTGGTGCTGCTCGGGCTCGGTTCCAACAACAGCTCGTTCACCTTCGGCGACGTCGCCGAGAAGTGCGCCAACCGGTTCATCGCGGACGCCTGGACCGGCTGGTGGGAGTTCTGGGCGTACCTCGGCGGGCCGGTGGAGCAGGAGCCGTGCACGGACGCCGACCTGGCCACCGCCACCCAGTGGAGCGCCGCGACCGCGGAGACCACCACGGCCGTACGCCAGCTGCTGGCCACCCTGCGCGAGATCGACGCCGACGGGCAGCACCGGGTGGTGTTCCAGGACTACACCAACCCGCTGCCGTTCGACCTCGACCCGACGTTCCACTCGGAGGACAGCCGGGACGACACCCGGGACAAGTTCCGCGCCCTCGGCGCCGAACGGTACGCGGCCGGCTGCCCGATCCACCGGGCCAGCCTGCTGCCCGGCCACCGCTTCTCGCAGGGCCTCGGCACCCTGGTGCGGTCCACCCGGGACACCCTGGCCGCCGAGTTCCCCGGCGCCGACCTGGTCTACCTCAACGTGCAGCGGGCCTTCGACGGCGCCCGGCTCTGCGAGTCGGCGACCAGCCCGACCGGCGCGCTGGCCACCCCGATCCGGCTCCAGGACTCCCCGCCGAACGGCGTCTTCGTCACCAGCCTGGCCGGCAAGGACAAGATCGCCATCCAGCGGATCGCCAACACCTGCGTGTCGTACTTCCAGACCTGTCAGGAGTCGTGGCACCCGAACGCGGCCGGGCACCAGGTGCTCGGCCAGTGCCTGAGCGGCGCCGCCGCCACCAGCGCCCGCGCGGTGGCCTGCGTCCGCGCGAGCAACGGGTCGATCACCGTCTCCTGACCCGCCGCGCCTGGGCCCGCAGGCGCGGCAACGACGAGGCCCCGCCGCTCGGCGGGGCCTCGTCCGCGCCCGGGTGCGAACCGCCGGAACAACCTGGGCGGTCCACTCGCCCGAGGGCGGCCTACCGCTCACTCCCGGCGACCGCTGCGCACGCCGCCGGCACGGCGCCGGACGCCGGGGCGACCGGCGCGACGGGCGCGGCCGGTGGCGCGCCGAGGGCGAGCAGGATCGGGCCGGCCGGGCCGGTGACGAGGTCGTCGAGGCGTACGCCGTCGAGCACGGCGAGGAACGCCTGCTGGGCGCGGCGCAGTTCGGCGCGCAGCCGGCAGGCCGACCGCAGCGGGCAGGGTGGCGCCTCGCAGCCGACCACCTCGTCCTCGCCCTCGAACGCCCGGACGACCTGCCCCACGGTGAGCTGGCCGCCACCCTCGGCGAACGCCACCCCGCCGGACCGGCCCCGGATGGTGACCAGCACGCCGAGCCGCTGCAGCCGCTGGACGAGCTTCGCCACGTGGTTGCGCGGCAGCGCCAGCTGCTCGGCCAGCTCGTCCACCGTCGTCCGGCGCCCCGCCGAGGCGGCGGCCATGGCGATCCGCAGCGCCATGTCGGTCGACCGGTTGAGCCTCACCCGGCCGACCCTAGTCAGCGCCGACGACGCCGACCACGGCCGGACGGGCCGGGAGTGTGATCCGGGCGACCAGCGACCCGGGACCTTCGGCCCTGAAGAGGTATCTCAAATGCTTGTTTAGCTGGCCGGGCCCGAACGGTTCATCGGAGAAGGAGACAACTCGTGCTCACCGAGTCCTCAGCAGCAGTGGTGACGGCGACCCTGCCCGCCGTCCAGGCGCACGGGGAGGCGATCACCCGCCGGTTCTACCAGCGGATGTTCGACGCGCACCCGGAACTGCTGGACCTGTTCAACCGGGGCAACCAGGCGACCGGGGCGCAGCAGGCCGCGCTGGCCGGCGCGGTGGTGGCGTACGCTGAGCACCTGACCGGCGGCTCCACGGTGCCGTGGGGGCCGATCCTGGACCGGATCGCGCACAAGCACGCCTCGCTGGGCATCACCGCCACCCAGTACACGATCGTCGGCCGGCACCTGCTCGCCGCCGTCGGCGAGGTGCTGGGCGACGCGGTCACCCCGGCCGTCGCGGCGGCCTGGGACGAGGTGTACTGGCTGCTCGCCTGCGAGCTGATCGCCCGGGAGGCGCGCCTCTACACGCTCGCCGGCCTGGCCGAGGGTGAGTCGGTGTGGCGCGACTGGCGGGTGGCCGACAAGGTCCGGGAGACCCCCGACGTCGTCTCGTTCGCCCTGGTGCCGGTCGACGGCGGCGCGGTACCCACCTTCACCCCCGGCCAGTACACGTCGGTCGCGGTCGACCTGGACGGCGGGCGCGGCCAGCAGATCCGGCAGTACAGCCTCTCCGGCCGTCCCGGCGCCGACCACTGGCGGATCACCGTCAAGCGGGTACGCGGCATCGACGGCGCCCCCGACGGGATGGTCTCCACCTTCCTGCACCAGCAGGTGACCGTCGGCGACACCCTCCGGCTCAGCCCGCCGTTCGGCGAGGTCAGCGCGGTCGCCGGGTCCGGACCGCTGCTGCTGGTCAGCGCGGGCATCGGGCTCACCCCGGCGATGGCCGCGCTGGAGCACCTGGCGGCCACCGAGCCGCACCGCCCGGTGACGCTGGTGCACGCCGACCGGGCCGGCACCGCGCACGCCTTCCGCGGCGAGCTGCCGCGGCTGCACGCCGCGCTGCCCAACCTGCGCACCACCCTGTGGTACGAGGAGGTCAGCGACGCCGACCTGGCCGGACCGACCGCCGAGGTGGCCGGCGGCCTGGTCGACCCGGAGCTGATCCCGGTCTCCCCCGACGCGCACGTGCACCTGTGCGGGCCGCTGCCGTTCATGAACGTGGTCCGCGGTGGCCTGCTGCGCCGCGGCGTTCCGGTCGACCGGATCGCCTACGAGGTGTTCGGGCCGGGCATGCTCCGCGACGAGCGGGCCTGACACCGGATACGTCCGCCTCGAACGGGACCGGGCCGGCGGGCGCCGGGGCGACGCGCCGCCCCGGCGCCCGCTCGATCTCCACATCCACAGGTCCTCGCCGCAATGGACCGGGTGCAGCGGCACCGGCCGGCCCTGCTGCCCGCACGGTAGGAGGATCCGGCCCGCCGGGCCGGTGGTGGACGACCCACTAGCTACCGACAGGTAACCTGAGCCGGTGAACGCGACGGCGGAGTACGCGCAGGAGTTCGTCGAGGTCGACGGGGCCCGGCTCGGGATCCAGGTCTACCCGGAGCCGGAGGGCGTGCCGGCGGCACCAATGGTGGTGATCTGGCCGGCGATGGGGGTGCGGGCCCGCTACTACCGCCCGTTCGCCGCCGCGCTGCGCGCCGCCGGCCTGGCGGTGGTGGTGGCCGACCTGCGCGGCACCGGGGAGAGCACGCCCCGGCCCAGCCGCGCCTGCCGCTACGGCTACGCCGAGCTGGCCACCGACGTGGGCGCCGTGCTGGCGGCGCTCAAGCCCCGCCTGGACGGCCGCCGGACGGTGCTGCTCGGGCACTCGCTCGGCGGGCAGGTCGCCCTGCTGCACCTCGCCCTGCACGGCACCGACGCCGTCGACGGCCTGGCCCTGGTCGCGGTCGGCATCCCGTACTGGCGGTCCTACCCCGGCGGCCGGCGGTTCGGGGTGCTGCCGTACACCCAGGGCATCGCCGCGGCGGCCCGGCTGCTCGGCGTCTGGCCAGGCTGGGGCTTCGGCGGCCGGCAGGCACGCGGGGTGATCCGGGACTGGGCGCACACCGCGCGGACCGGCCGTTTCCCCCGGCTGGACGGGGTGGACGCGGAATCGGCGGTACGGGCGGTCCGCACTCCGGTGCTCGCGGTCAGCGTGGACGACGACCAGTACACCCCGCACGCGACGATGGACGCGCTCTGCGGGAAGCTGGTCGCCGCACCCGTGACGCGCGAGCGCTACACGGTGGCCGAGGCCGGCGCACCGCTGGACCACTTCACCTGGGTCCGCGCGGCGACCCCGCTGGCCGCCCGGGTGGCCGCCTTCACCGCCGGCCTGCCGGCCCGCTGACCGCCGCGCGGCGCGCCCGTCCCCCGGCCCCGGCCAGCGCGGCGGTCGGGCGGTGCGCCGGTCGCGCCGCCTGCGGAGCTGCCGACAGCGCAGCCGACCACCGGCCCTGGGCTCGGGTACTGCGCTCGGGTCACTCGTCCTGGTCGACCGGCACCATCCGGCCGTCGCGCTCCACCCGGGTCTCGCCGTGCTCGGCCGGCGGCGGGACCTGTGCGCTGGTCTTGCGCGGGTCGTTGTCCGGATGCAACAGGACCGCATCGGTCTTCGGGGTCTTCTCCCGGCTCTCGTCCGGCTGCGACATCCCGCTTCCCCTCTCCCTCGGCTGCGTCGGTGACGAACTACCCGCCGCCGTCCGGCCGACTCCTCCGGGCGCCGATGGACCGTCCGGCCGGCCCGGACCCGACCCGGTCGTCCGGCGGCTCACCGATGTCCGCCCGGCTCCGCTTCCGGCGCGTCCCGCCTCATGACGCTCGGGATTAGCGGCCCTGGCGGTGGGTATGCCGCGACGCCCGACACGGTGGAAGGGGATCAGATGTCCGAACGGCACACCGCATTGCGCTCGATGCACGATCTGGGCTTGGCGGCCTGGTTCGGGGGCTCCCTGATGGGAGCGTTCGGCGTCAACGGCGGAGCAGCACAGATCAGTGACTCGACCCAGCGGCTTCCGGTGGCCTCGGCGGGCTGGTCCCGGTGGACCCCGGTCAACGCCGCGGCGATCGGCGCCCATCTCGCCGGCGCGGTCGGCGAGTTGGTCACGGAGAGCCCCCGGGTGATGGCCCAGACGGGGGTCGGCCGGGCCAGCACGCTGAAGACCGCGCTGACGGTCAGCGCTCTCGCGGTCACCGGCTACAGCCGGTTGCTCGGGATGAAGCTCGAGAAGTCCGGCAGCCCGCCGGTGGACGGGATCACCGAGCCGAACCACCAGACGCCGGCGAACGTCGCGTCCGCCCAGCGCCAGATGAAGGCGCTCCAGTGGGCGGTCCCGGCGCTGACCGGCGCGCTGATCGTGGTCACGGCGTACATGAGCGAGCAGCAGAAGCCCGGCGAGGTGCTCCGCGGGATGCTGAACCGGGTCGGCGCGATGGGCTCGCCCAAGGCGATGGGCAAGATGGCGGCGATGACCGCGATCGGGAAGCGGATGCCCATGTCTTCCCGCCGCTGACACCGGTGACGAGTGCGACGGCGTCCCGCCGACTCCTCGACGGCGGGGCGCCGGCCGGCGTGTCCGGACGCCGGGCCACGCCGGCGACCATCCGGAGCGCGGGGCATGACCGGGGCCGGGAGGGGCAATCCGCGCCGGTAGCGACGGAGCGACCAGCGAGGTGAGCATGGCACCAGCAGACCGGCGGGGCGGCGACGGACGGGACGTGACCACCCCGTGGAAGACCACCGACGGGTTCGACGCCGAACCACCCTGGGGCGCCGGCGAGGACGACCCGATGGACGAGGGCAGCGAGGAGACCGCGGTACCGGAGGGGCACCGCGGGGAGCGCCGCGCGGGCCAGCCGGCCGGACCGTCCGGCGCCCGCGGCCGGCACGGGTTCGGTCCGGTCGAACCGACCCGGACGGCCGAGGCGGGGCCGGGCGCCCCGCCGGATCCGGCGCCGTCGCGCCGGTCCTTCCCGGACGACGCGGACATCGGGGAGCGGACCGAGGACGCCTTCCGGACCCAGGGCCGCCGGCACTCGTAGGTCGCGGTCAACCGCCCGGCCAGCCGGGCGGCGTCCCGTTGGGCCTGGTCGCCGCAGCAGTTGTGGAACAGCACGTGCAGCTCGTCGTTCTGCCCGGCCAGCTCGACCAGCAGCTCGGCCCACCGGCGCAGCTCCTGCTCGCCGTAGGAGTAGCGGAACTGCGCCGTCCGCCCAGTCGCCGCCGTGGCCGTGGAACCGGACGAGGGCGAGGCCGGCGGTGGCGTACAGGATCGGCGGGACCGACGACGGATGGCCCTGCGGCATGTCCACGCAGGCGAAGGTGAGGCCGTGCTCGCGCAGAAAGGTCAGCGTCTCCGCCGCCGCCGGACCGTCGAACCAGGACCCGTGCCGCAGCTCCACGGCCACCCGCCACGGCCGGCACCGCACGGCCAGGTCGGCGATCCGCCGCCGGGCGGCCTCGCCACGGGCGAACCACGGCGGGAACTGCAACAGCACCGCGCCGAGCCGCTCGGCCGCCGCGAGCGGCTCCAGCGCGGCGTGGAACCGGGCCCACAGCTCGTCGTACGCCGCCGGCGGCAGGTCGCGGCGACGGATCCGGGCCGGTCCACCGGCCGGGCGCAGGTCCCGCGGCAGCGCGGCGACCGGGGTGGGGTGGGCCGGTGAAGAGGCTGAACGCCTTGACGTCGAAGGTGAACCCCGCGGGCGTGGCGGCCACCCAGCCCTGCGTCGTCTCCGGCACGGGCACCGCGTAGTACGAGGTGTCCACCTCGACCAGCGGGAAGCAGCCGGCGTACCAGCCGAGCCGGCCGGCCGGGGTGTTCGCCGTGCGGGGATACCAGCTTGAGCGGAGCAGCATCCGGTGGGCCCAGCCCGACGTACCCACCTTAATCACACCCATGTAGTTCAGTGCACCGCCGATCGGGCGGATCGGCAACCGGAGGGCACGCACGGGACGAAACCGTCGGTGGTCCGGCCTATCCTGGCCCTCGCCACGACGTCGGGTGAAGGGTGACATCGATGACCATCTCGGAACAGGTGACCACCGGCGAGCGGGCCGATCTGCTGCAGACGCTGCGCCGGCACCGCGGGTTCCTCCGGCAGACCGTCGACGGGCTCACCGACGAGCAGGCGGCCCGGCGCACCACGGTCAGCGAGCTCTGCCTCGGCGGGCTGATCAAGCACGTGGCGGGCACCGAACACCGGTGGATGCTCTTCGCGGTCGGCGGCGCCGCGGCGATGGAGAGCGAGCCGGTGGACTGGGCCGGCCAGTTCCGGATGACCGGAGCCGACACGCTGGCCGCCCTGCTCGACGACTACGCGCGGGTCGCCGACCGGACGGACGAGCTGGTCCTGACGCTCGACCTGGACGCCGCGCACCCGCTGCCGCAGGCGCCGTGGTTCGAGCCGGGGGCGAGCTGGTCGGTGCGCCGGGTCGTGCTGCACATGATCGCCGAGACGGCCCAGCACGCCGGGCACGCCGACATCCTCCGCGAGGCGATCGACGGCGCGAAGACCATGGGCTGACCGCCTGGGCCGGGCGTCCGACGCGAGCCGGATGCCCGCCCCCGGCGGTGCCCGGCCCCGCGTCGACCGACCTTGTCCCACGTCACACCGGCGCGATGTGACACCACCGGAGCCGGTGGCGCTGAGGGACACGAGATGAACGCACACCGGATGGACCAGGAAACCGTCGAGCGGCTGCTCGACGGTCCGGCCGGCGACCCGCAGGACGGTCCCCGGCCGTTGGTCCTGCTGCTGACCGCGGTCCGCGCCGCGCCACGCGACGGTGAACTGGCCGGGGAGGGCGCGGCGGTGCACGCGTACCGGCGGGCGCTGGCCGGTGCGCCGCTGGACCTGCCGGCCTCACCTCGGCAGCGGTTCACCCTCACCGCGTTCGGCGTCCGGGCCCTGGTGGCCGGCGTCGCCCTCGCCGCCACCGGAGGGGTGGCGTTCGCCGCCGCGAACGGGAGCCTGCCGAACCCGCTGCGCGCGCCGGCGCCGGCCAGTGCGCCACCGTCGACCCTGCCGCCGCCGTCCGACTCCCCCGGTCAACCGGCGGGCCCGTCGGCGTCGCCGTCCGGGCCGGGCGAGCACGACGTCGCGTCGACCGCCACGCTGACCAGCCTGTGCCGGGCCTATCTCGAGGTGGCGGACAATCCGGGCCGCGCGTTGGACAATCCCACTTTCGCCCCGCTGCTGCACGCCGCCGGCGGCAAGGGCCGGGTGGACGACTACTGCGAGCGGGCGCTGGTCGGTTCATCGGGCCGGTCGAAGTCGCCCGGCGCCCCGACCGACCGGCCCGGCGGTGAGCCGGGCACCCGGGCGACCGACCGGCCGACACCGGCCGCGTCCCCGGACGAGCGGCCCGCGGTGACCGGTGGCGACCACACCCCCGCCCCGGGCCAGCGCCGCAGCCTCCCGCCGGGGCACGCCGCGAGCTGACCGCCACCGGCGATCGACGCGGCCGGCCGGCGGAGGCGGGCTGATAGCGTGCGCCGATGAGTCTGCGGCGGCGGGGCGTGGCGGTGTCCTTCCGTCTGACGATCGTGATCAGCGTGCTGGCCGGGATCGTGCTCACCGCGCTCGGTCCGGCGACCGTCACCGGCCTGCTGCCGTACTTCACCATCCAGAGCAACGTCGCGGTCGGCCTCCTCGCCGGGTACGCCGCCCTGCTCGCCGGGCGCGACCGGCCCGGCCCGTCGCCCGCGCTCAAGGGCGCGGTCACCCTCTACATCGCCATCACGGGGGTGGTGTACCACCTGCTGCTGGCGAACCCGGCCAGCCCGTTCGCCATGGCCCAGCCCGACCGCGCCCCCGGTGAGGTGCTGGGCAACCAGTTGCTGCACACGGTCGTGCCGCTGCTGGCGCTGGCCGACTGGGCGCTGCTCGACCGGCGCGGGCGGCTCCGCCTCCGGCACCCGCTGTACTGGCTGGCCTTCCCCCTCGGCTACCTCGGGTTCGCGCTGCTGCGCGGGCTGGTGGTGCACCGGTACCCGTACCCGTTCCTGGACGCGGCGACGTCGGGCTACCCGGGGGTGGCGGTGAACGCCATCGGCTTCGCCGTCGCGTTCTGGCTGCTCGGCCTCCTTCTCGTCGGCGTCGACCGCGGACTGGCCCGACGGGTCACCCCGCCCCCGCCCCCGTCCCCGACGACCGCCGCGGCGCCGACGGCGGGCCGGGTCACCGCAGCCGGGCCCGGTGCCCCCTGACCCGGTCCCGGGCGTACGCGTCGGCGTGCCCCCAGCGGCCCGGGATGTCGTACAGTTCGATCCGCCCGAAGCCCTTCGGCAGCGCGGGATTGACCAGTAGGTTCTCCCCGCACGGGGACAGCCCGAGCATCGTGGCGAGCAGCAGCAGCACCGCGCCGGAGGACCACGATTGGGGCCGGCCGGCGCTCGGCAGCTGCACCGGGTATTTGGTGAGGCTGCGCGGGTAGCCGGCGATCAGCTCGGGCACCGGACCGCCGAGGATGTTTGCCATGTCCACGATCCCGGCGGCGACCCGGGCCGCCTGCTCGTCGTAGCCGTAGCGGCGCAGCCCGGCGGCGATCAGCGAGTTGTCCGACGGCCACACCGCGCCGACGTGCGAGCCGACGGGGTTGTACGACCGTTGACCGGCGGCCAGGGTGCGAACGCCCCAGCCGCTGAACATCGCCGGACCGAGCAGGTGGTCGGCCACCGCGCCGGCCCGCCCCGCGTCGACGATCCCGCTCCACAGCAGGTGCCCGATGTTGGACGCGAGCGCGTCGACCGGCTCGCCGTCCGGCCCCAGCGCCAGCGCGTAGTATCCCCGGTCCGGCAGCCAGAAGTCCCGGTTGAACCGTTCCTTGAGCTCCGCCGCCTGCCGCTCCAGCCCGTCGGCCCACTCCGGGTCGTCCCAGAACTCGCGGGCCAGCCGCGCGCCGCGCACCTTGGCGTCGTACGCGTAGCCCTGCAGCTCGCAGGTCGCCCGAGGGAAGGCGGGCAGGCGGCAGTGCCGGTCCGCGATCGCGTCGGCGGAGTCCTTCCAGATCTGGTTGACCGTGCCGGTACGCGGGTTGCGGGTCTGGTACCGCAGGTAGCCGTCACCGATGAGGTCGCCGTACTCGTCGATCCAGTCCAGCGCCATCCGCGCCGGGTGCCGCAGTTGCCGCACCAGTTCGCCGTCGCCCGACCAGCGCTCGTACTCGTCGAGCAGGATGAGGAAGAGGGGGGTGGTGTCGGCCGCCCCGTAGTAGAGCGCCGTCGGCCGGTCACCGAAGGCGGCGGCCTCGCCGTAGCGCAACTCGGCCAGGATCTTGCCCGGTTCCTCGTCGTGCTCGTCGTCGAGCCGCCCGCCCTGCAGCAGGGCGAGCAGCCGCAGCGTCGCCGGGGTCAGCTCCGGGACGAACGGCAGGGTCTGCAGGCAGGTGATGATGCTGTCCCGTCCGTAGAGCGACATCGCCCAGGGCAGGCCGCCCACCGGGACCCGGTCGACCGACGACAGCGGCTCGTAGCGCAGCGCGGCCAGGTCGGTGAGGCAGCACCGGTACAGCTCGGGCAGGGCGTCGTGCTCGGCGATCAGCTGCGGCGCCCGGTCCAGCCAGGCCTGGAGATCCTCGCGCATCCCGCGACGGATGTGCTGCCGGTGGGTGGTCAGGTCGGCGCGCATGTCCCGCCCGGCCTCGCCCTGGAAGGTCATCGCGATGTGCAGGTCGGTGAGCCACTGCCCGTTCGGCTCCACCCGGATCCGGAACGTCATCCCGCCGCGGTCGACGTCGGCCGGGGCGGTGCTGGAGACGACCGCCTCCCGACCGAACCGACCCCGGTTGTACCGCAGCCGCAGCTGCCCCCGGTCGGCGTCGGCGAAGACCGCGACCTCGCGATGCCGGGGCTGCCCGATCTCGGCGATGTCCGCGAAGTCGGCCCCGATCTCCATCCGCACTGTGAGGTCCGCCGGCTCGGCGGAGTGGTTGAGCACGATGAGCCGCTCGTTGAAGCTGTCGTTCAGCGAGCGGTGCCGGATCACCGAGACGTCGGCGTCGACGTAGTGGCTGGCCGCGCCGGGCACCAGGACGAACCGGGTCTCGAAGTACGTCAGGTCGTCGCGGGAGAGCGCGTTGAGCCGCTCACCGTCCACGGTGAGCACCCAACGGGACAGGAACCGGGTGTCGAAGGAGAAGAGCCCGACGGGCGCGTGCGGGTCGACCTCGATGTCGCCCTGGGCGTCGCCGATGACGAAGGCGTTGCCGGCGACGACGTGCAGCCGTTCCTGGCTCATCGGCCGTCACCCGCCGTCGAGGCCATCTCCCGGGGGTGTCGGGCATCCGGCGGCCCGGGGAAGATCCGCCGCAGCAGCAGGAACAGCCGGATATCGCCCTGCACGGTCACCTCGTTGCGCATCAGCGCCGCAGCCGGGTGGAGCTCCCCGCGGGCCAGCTGGTCGAACACCTCCCGGTCGGCCCGGACCACCAGCTCGGCGTCGTCGGTCGAACGGCTCACCCGGACGCGCTGGTCGGCGATGGCGAGGTACCAGTGTTCGGTCCGCCCGTCCTCCATCATGTCCAGCCGTACCGTGCCGGCCAGGGCGTCGGGCAGGTCGGGGCGGCGGCCGGGCCCCAGCCGCCGCAGGTGCTGCACCGCGGACACGTCATCGGCTCCCTCCGTCGCACCCTCGCAGGCTCAGGGTCGCCCGGACGAGGGTGACGGACGCTCACCCCGATGGGGTGATTCGTGGCCGCACCGTCGGGGCACACCCCCGGCGCGGCGCGTGCCGCCGGGTCGGCCCGGCGGTGTCCGGCCGACACCCGGCGGTCTGCGCCCCACGCCAT
>NZ_QGSW01000063.1:0-16881 GCF_003176715.1 Micromonospora sp. S4605 | reverse complement strand
GCGGTAGGTGGCGGTGGCGAGGTCGCCGAGGGTGGCGTCGATGGTGGCGGTGATGTCGCGTACTGGGCGGTGGTGCTGGTGGGCGATGGTCTTCAGGTGCGCGGTGAGGGTGGTGGTGTCGTCGTCGAGGTAGAGGTATGGGGTGAGTCCGAGGACGGCGACGAGGCCGGCGAGGGCGGCGGTGTGGTTGTCGGGTTGCTCGCGTCTGGCGGCGAGGTAGCGCAGTCGGGCTCGGGCGACGATGGCCCATTTCGTGTCGGTGGCGAGGTAGGTGTCGGCGCGGACGAGGCCGCCGAGGCGTCGGCGGGTGGTGTGGCGAAGGATTCCGGCTGCGACGAGGCCGGCGCGGGTTCGGTCGTACAGGTCGTGGGCGAAGCTGCGGAGCCACACCTTCAGCGGCGGGGCCGTGTGGGCGTAGCGGATGGAGGCGAGTGCGGTGTCGGCGATCAGGTCGCCGACCGGCCGGTCGATATGCAGGCGGAGCCGTTGCTCGCCGGCAGGGTGGGCTGGGTTGATGTGGTCGAGGTTGACTCGTCCGGTGAGGAACAGGTCGATCAGGACGGCGCCGGCCAGGCCGAGGGCGAGGGCGTCGCGGTGCAGGTGTGGGTGGCCGGTGTCGTCGTCGTGGCCGAGCAGGAACAGCTCATCCCGCAGGGGTAGGCGGGGAACCGACGCCGTCACGATCCACCCCCAGCTGCGGCCGCGGTTGCGAGCTGCCGCAGCCTGTCATGCGCCCCGCCATACGGTTCGGACACGGAGGGGAGCAGGGTCTTCGCGACGGCGGCCAGGATCGTGTAGTTGGGGTCGCACACGTTGCCGATCGGCGCCCGTCCCGCCTGCGACACGAGCTGGTAAGCATCAAGGGGGTCGAGGTCGGTGAGGGTGGTGGTCCAGCCGACCAGGTCGTGGTGGGCGATCCGGTAGGCGTCTTCGAGAGGGCGGGCCGCTCCGATGGACATGATCTCGTGGTCGGTTTCTAGCCGTGGCCACGGCGTGGCCACGCCTTTGATCACGTCGACGATGAGGGTGGTGGTGGTCGCGATTTCGACGGCGACGCCGCTGGCTTCTCCCTCGCCTTGGCGGGCGTGTCCGTCGCCGAGGGCGAGCATCGCCCCGTGCATGGCCACACCCAGGTAGAGGGTGGTGCCGGCCCGTAGTTCGGGGGTGTCGAGGTTCCCGCCGTGGGTGTCGGGGACGATGGTGGAGCGGGCTTCGAATCCGCCCGGGGCGACGCCGATCGTGCCGATCATCGGGTCCAGCGGCAGGTCAACGGTGTGGTCGCTGGCGGTGGCCTGGTACCGCACGACGCCTGCGGATCGGTCGATCTCGTACACCCACACCCGCTCATCTAATGGTGGTTGAAGGGTGGGGGTGTGTGCGGTGGAGGTGAGGGCGCCGAAGTGCGGGAACGTCGCGGACACACCCCAGTCCCGGGCCGGCGTGATGGAGACGAGGTGGATGGCGAGGGTGTCGCCGGGCTCGGCGTCCTCGATGAAGAAAGGCCCCGACACCGGGTTGAGGTAGGGCATGCGGCACACCCGGGACGGCAGGTCCGCCGGTCCGCGGACGAGGCCGCCGAAGCAGTCCTCCGTGACCACCTCAAGCAGGTCGCCGGAGCGCAGGTGCGCGACGGGCATGCGGCCGCCGAAGGTGTAGGCGAACTCGTCCCGCATCGGCCGGTATACGATCGTGTCCATGCGGCTCACACCCGCTCCACGTCACGCCGCGACGGCCGCTGAACAGGCGCCAGACCCGATAGCGTCGGCCGGCGGCCGGTCGCGTAGAGGCCGGCGAGGACCAGCACGCCGAGGGCCAGCCAGGCCAGGCCGAGGCGTTGCGCGGCGATGTTGGCGTTGACCACGACGTAGGCCAGGATCGCGAACCCGACCCCGGGCATCACCAGATGCGCCCACAGGTTCCGGCTGCGGCCGCGGATCACATGGTGGACCACCACGGAGATGTGCAGGACGAGGAAGGCGACCACCGCCCCGAAGTTGATCAGCGACGACAGCAGCGTGATCCCGTCCACCCGAGTGGCCATGTACAGGCCGAGCGCGAGGGACACCGCGCCGGTGAGCAGCGTCGCGTTGATCGGCACACTCCGCCGCAGCGAAACCCTCGACAGGAAGCGGGGGAGTTGCCGGTCCCGGGCCATCGCATACAGCAGCCGGGACGTGGCGACCTGCGCGACCATCGAGTTCGGCAACCCCCACGCCACCGCCGTCGCCACCGCGCACACCGTCGCCAACCAGCTCCCACCGGCCACCGCGGCCGCGTCGTAGAACGCAGTCCCGCCCGGATCGCCGGCGGCCTGCAGTCCCGCCGGGTCGGGGACGAGCATGGCGGCCAGCCACGTCTGGACGATGAACAGCACCCCCGCCAAGACCAGGACGGCGGCCATCGCCCGGCCGACCTGCCGCGAACCGTCCCGGGCCTCCTCGGCCAGCATGCTGATGCCATCGAAGCCGAGGAACGACAACACCGCGATCGACACCGCCCCCGCCACAACCGACCAGGTGAACGTGTCCGGGTTGTAGAACGCATCCCAGCTGAACCGGCCCTTGCCCACCGCCAGAGCCCAACCCGCGACCGCGAGGAAGACCGCCAAGACGATCAGCTCACCGACCAGCATGACCCGGGTGACGACCGCGGTCATCCGGATACCAACCGAGTTGACGACCGTGTTCACCGCGACGAACCCGAGCAGCCACACCCACACGGGCACCGCCGGCACGCTCGCGTGCATCGCCACCGACGCCACCAGATACAACAGCCCCGGCACGAGCACGTAGTCCAGGAGGATCACCCAGCCGGCCAGGAATCCCATCGGTGGGCTGATGCCGCGGCCGGCGTAGTTGTAGACGCTGCCCGACATCGGGAACGCCTTCACCATCTGCGCATAGGAGAAGGCCGTGAACACCAGCGCCACCACACCGATCGCATAGGCCAGGGCCACCATCCCGCCCGAGCCGGCGTACACACTGCCGAAGATCGCCATCGGCGCGATCGGCACCATGTACACCAACCCATAAGCCAGCAGGTCTCGGAATCGGAGGTGGCGCGCCAACTCCTGTCGGTAGCCGTAGCGCGCCGCGTCGTCTTGATAATGCATCTGGCCCCATCCGATGAATGAATGTCTTTGGCGGTCACGGCATTTGTTGCTGCCGTAACGATGAATTGCACTACGCATGAAGGCTTGCGTGGATAGGCGACGTGGTCGATACCGGATATGCGGACAAAGGTAGTTGTCCGCATCGGCGTTCGTCGGCACCAGGATTCAGTCGGGGGCCCGGACCAGGATGTCAACGGCAGGGGGTGAGAGTCTCGGGCGTAGAGTCGGCTGTGCCTGAGGAGCGTGGGCGCAGGCACGATGACACCTCACCTTGCTGGCGACTCCAGCCGGGAGATGGGGGGCTGCCTGTGCGCAGCCAGAGTTGATCGAGAGGGGCCCGTGAGCGTGGCGGCAGACTTCGCCGCTGTGTCAGTGGAGGACGCTGTCCGCGCCTCCACGAGCTACGACCAGCTTCGTGCCGGCGACGGCGCTCTGTACTGGCTGGAGACTCGGCCCGAGTCTGGCGGCCACGGAACCGTGGCGAGATGGCGGGCTGGCGAGGGCGCACGCACCGTCAGTCCTGACGGTTTCGACGTGGCTAGCAGGGCGCACGCGTACGGGGGAGGATCCTTCCTTGTCGCCGAGGGCGCCCTGTGGTGTGTCGGCGACGCCGGCCTGTATCGAAGCCGCTGCGGTAGTGGACAGCTCGAGCTGATTACCGAGGGGGCCGTCGGCGACCTGACCGTCGGTGACGGCGAGTTGTTAGCGGTACGCGAATCAGATCAGGGCGACCAAATCATCGGGATGTCCCTGGCGGAGCCTACGCAAATGCGGACGCTTGCCGCATCATCGGGTTTCCTTGGTGCACCTCGGCCCGGCCCAGGCTCCTTGGCCTGGGCTGCGTGGAGCGAGCGCGACATGCCCTGGGACGCGTGCGAGGTGTGGGTTGCCCCGTACTTGCCTGGCGGGCACATCGGAAGTCCGAGGAAGGTCGCCGGCGGCCCTGATGAATCGGCAGTAGAGCCGCGATGGGGGCCAGATGAAGCGCTGTACTTCATGTCGGACCGCAGCGGCTGGTGGAACCTCTACCGGTGGAACGGCGACACCATCGAGGCGGTTGCACCAATCACTGGTGAATGTGCCGCGGAGCCGTGGGAGATGGGCTACGCGTCGTACGACTTCCTTGCCCATGGCCGGATCGCCATGGTGGTGCAGGAGGGGCCGCGGCACCGCCTCGTCGTCATCGAACCTGACGGCGCCGTTCGCCCGGTCGATCTTCCTTATACCTCGATCAAGCCCTACCTAGCGGCGCAGGACACGACAGTGGCGCTGATCGGGTCGTCACCGACTGCCGCTCCGCAGGTTGCGGTGGTGCACCTCACCGATGACGATCCCCGGTTGGAGGTGCTCGCCAGGTCGGAGCACGCGGGACTCTCCCAGGCGCAGGTGTCCACGCCGACGGAACTACGGATTAATGTCCCCGGTGGCCGTGAGGTGCTTGCCCTGGTGTACCCCCCCACGGGCTCGGCGGCGGACTGGCGTGCACCGCTGATCGTTCGTGCGCATCCTGGGCCCACCGCCTCCTGCCTACTGCGTTTGGACTGGCAGGCGCAGTTCTTCACCAGCCGCGGCTTCGCCGTGGTCGATGTCGATTATCTGGGCAGCACGGGGTATGGCCGCAGCTTCCGGGAGTCGCTGTACGGCCGGTGGGGCCTTGACGACGTGGATGACTGCGCGGCTGTAGCGAACCACCTGCTGGAGATGAGGCGAGCGGTGCCCGGCCAGGTCTTCATCCGTGGTGCCAGCGCGGGGGGATACACGGCGCTACACGCAGTCTCGAAGGACGGTCCGTTCGCTGCGGCCACCGCAGTGTCTGCGATCGTCGATCCGGACCGGTGGGCGGAGACCGTACCTCGCTTCCAGCGGGCGCACGCAATGCGGCTGCGGGGCGGCGCGGGCCGGGTCCATGCCGCCACTGTTCAGCGTCCTGTTCTATTCATTCACGGCACGGCTGACGAGGTAGCCGTCGTCGAGGATGTGCAGGAGCTCGCCGATGAGTTGGTGGCTCTCGGTGTAGGGCACGAGTTGCTGCTACTTCCCGATGTTGGTCATTACGTGGCGACGTCCAACCGGGCGGGTGCGGCATTGGAGGCAGAACTGGCCCACTACCGGTCGGCGATGGCGGCCCCAGCGGCTGTCAGCGGGGATCACAGGGCCGCCATCGGCAGCTGCTGGCGCACATAATCGCTGAGTTCACGAACCTCCGGTTCGCATCGGTAGGGCTCAAGGTCGGCTTGAACCTCAACGATGCGCTGCAAACAGCGGTGCGACGTAGTCCGCGCGGCGTGGTCCACCGCCGTATGGGCGGTGGCGCACGCTTCGTCGATTTTGCCGTCGGCAGCCAGCGACGAGGCCAGGAGTGCGGTGTCGATGGCGAGTCGGCGGACGTGTGTGGGACTCAGCTCGGCGAGGGCTTCCCCGAGGTGCCGTTGGGTTTGCTGCGGTCGGCCCAGGTCGTGGAAACAGTGGGCGATCTCGTCGGCGAGGTACGCAGGGGTGAAGTACCGGATCCACGATGGCTCGTCCTCAGGTTTGCTGCGGGCCAGATGCCTCTCTGCGATGTCGAGGTGGGTCAGGCAGTCGCCCTCGTGTCCGAGGCGGGCGTGTGTCCGTGCCACCACGGCGTGCAGGGCGGCTGTGACGGCTGGCGTCGCCTGCGGCTCACTTCCTCGCACCGCCGTGAGCGCCATCCGTAGCGCTGGCTCTGGGTGACCACAATGCAGGGCCAGGTGGCCGATGTTCACGGCGAGCAGGTAGCTGCCGAAGAGACGGTCATCGCCGGCCTGTGTCAGCCGTAGAGCGCGTAGGTAGCGACGTTGCGCGAGACCGTGGGCGCCCGTGTCGACCGCCTGGTATCCGCACAGTTCGAAGAATCCCGCCGCCAAGGTGTAGAGGTGCCGACCGATCGCTTCCGAGGCGGGCGGGCTGGCCAGTAGCCGGTTCAGTTCCCGTTCGACGTACCGCTGCACCTGGGCGTGGACTCGTCCGGCACCGTGGGTGTGATCCAACTGCCGGAACATCGCCAGGGCGGTCTCAGCGGAGCCGAGATCCTCTTCGCAGACCTGATCAGACGAACCGGCTCGGCCGGCCACGGACAGACGGGGTCCCGCTGAGGCGTTCAGCCAGTCCAGCGCGGCGCGGTCAAGAACGCCGGGCTGGAAGGGAACACGGACGACCATGTCCGTCACCCCGGGCGGCTCCTCCGATTGGGCGGCCAGCAGGGTGCCGGCGTTGCAGGGACCGCTCGGGGAAGCTGTCCGCGTACCCTCGTTGGCGCGACGTCCCTTAAGAAGCGGAAGCAGGCGGGTCAGGGCCCCTCCGGCCGCTAATGCCCTGTCGCAGGCTTCAACGAATTCCTGGGACGGGAAACGGTCCGCTGTCTCGACCCGACGTACCAGGTCAGCGCTGAACCGGATCATCGCGCCGAGTCGCGCCTGAGAGAGGTTGGCCCGCTCCCGCAGCCGACGCAGCTCGGCACCGAAGTAGTGGCGCTCGGACAGGGACGGCTGGAGCGTCCGCGGGGTCTGACCCATAGCACCGCCTCCTCAGGCTGTTCGCACCACCATGGCGATGAGCAGCGTGGATGTCGCGCCCATAGGGTCACTCAGTGTTCAGCGCGGCGCAATCAAGAACACCCGAGATGGTAGATGCGGAAAAAGCTCATCGGCGGCGCACATGCGGACAACCGCTTCGTCCGCATGCTCGGCATTCACTTCACCGTCTCGACGGGCGAGTGTGGAGACAGGGCGCGGGCTACTCGTCAGATCCGCGCCTGTCGTGAACGAGCGCGGGGGGTTGCAGTGGCGCAGGAGACCGATCCGCCGCCGTGATCTTGGTAGACGCCGGCTGCGCCCTCGGCCTTGCCGCCATACGCATGATCCTGCCCATTGGCATCCGTGCAATCACCTGGCACCTGTGCCCGCCAGCAGGACACAACCTTCGACCGGCACCACATCGACTTCACACTTCCATGTGACTTGGCGAGTCCAGCGGCTTGACGCCCTGTTGAGCTGAGAGCGGAACGGCGGGCCATTCGATCGCAAGGCCCTGATGGAGAGGGAGAGCACCCGAAATGAGTGTCGACACGGCGAGCGGCGAGGACCTCCATGCCGCAATGGTCGATCAGCTCGTCGCTGATCACGCGGAGAAAGGGCTGAGCATGCGGCCTGACGTGGAGGCGGCGCTACGGTCCGTGCCACGCCACCTCTTCACACCGGATGCCGCGTTGACGGAGGCGTACCGGGCCGACCAGGCCGTGGTGACCAAGCGGATCGGCGACGAGGCGGTCAGCTCGGTGTCGGCACCGTGGCTCATCGCGGAGATGCTCGGTCAGGCAGCCGACGCCATTGACGGCGGGTTGCCCGGCCGGCACGTCCTCGAGATCGGCTCCGGCGGATACAACGCCGCGCTGCTGCGCGAGCTGGTCGGCCCGTCGGGCTCGGTCACGACCGTGGACATCGATCGTGAGGTGACCGACCGGGCCACCGCATGCCTCGCAGCGGCGGGTTACGACGACGTGGCTGTGGTGTGCGCGGACGCTGAGCAACCGGTAAATCCGGGCTGCACATACGACTTGATCATCGTCACGGTCGGCGCCTGGGACGTTCCCCCGGCCTGGACCGCTCAGCTCGCCGGGAACGGAACGCTGGTCGTACCGCTGCGGACGTTCGGGATGACCCGCTCGTGGGCGATGCGCCGGACGGGGGACCGGCTGGTCAGCCACAGCCAGCGGTTGTGCGGGTTCGTGTCGATGCAGGGCGCCGGGGCACATCAGGTGCGGTACGTCGACATCGCTGACGGGGTCCACCTGCGACTGGACGAGGACCAGCAGGTCAACCACCACGCCGTGGCCGAGCTGTTAACGCAGCCGCAGACGCAGGCATGGGCCGGGGTGAACCTGCCCCCTCGCACCGTCCTGGCTGATCTCGACCTGTGGCTGGCGACCCGCATCACCGATGCAGGGCAGCAATTCGTTGTTCTCACGGCTCAGCAGGAGGCCGTCGATGCGGACGTCGTCGCCCCGGCGTGGCGCTTTGGCACGCCGGCCGCCCTCGACAACGGCGCGTTCTGCTACCGCTCCGCGCTGCGCTGGACGGACGACGACATGTTCGACCTGGGCGCCTGTGCGCATGGGCCCGGCGCCGCGGTAGCGGCTGGTCGGATGGTTGGACACATGCGCGGGTGGCTGGATGCGGGAAGCCCCTCGCCGGTGCTGCACGTCCTGCCCGCTGGTACTCCCGACGGCGACCTGCCGGCCGGGACGGTGCTGGACAAGCGGCACAGCCGCTTCGTCCTCACCTTCGCCCCCGCGTAGAAGGGAACGCACGTGAACGACACCGACGCCTCGGAGTTCGCCCTGGATGTCAGCCTGGTCGACGCCGGCCCCACCGCGGGCGGCTACGCCACCGCCACCGACGACGGGTGCGGCTCCGGCAACACCGGCTCCAACGCCTGCACGACCAGGTGCGACGACGGCAACTGACCCATCCGTTCCTCTCACGATCGGGCCCGGCGTCGAACGCGCCGGGCCCGTCGATTCGGTGGTGCATCATGGTTCCCGCAGCTGGTGCGGCGCTGATAAGGATCGCCGCCTACCCCAACGGCCTCGTTCTGCCTGCCTGGCCCGACTTGGCCCACGGTCATCCGGATCAGTGGCGCGAGTGGCTGGACAAGACGTGGACGCTGCCTGATTTCGCGGCGGCTGTCACCTGCGCGGCGCCGCAACTGGCCGACCAGATCCAACGCGCCCTCAGCGGTGAGCCGGTGCCTCAGCAGCGGCTGCGGCGCCTGGTGCAGTCAGCGCTCCGGTACCTGCTGCGCTGGACCACCCGTGCGACCCCGTTCGGCACGTTCGCCGGCGTGGCCCCGGTCCAGTTCGGCGCTCGCGCGACGGTTCGCCTGGGCGAGGCACATCACGCGGTCTCCCGCCCCGATGGCCAGTTCATCGCCGAGCACACCGCGCAGGCCGAACAGGACCTGGACACTCTGCGCACCGTCGCGGTGGTGACGAACTCGTTGGGATACCGGCGCGGCGACAGGTGGGTTCTGCCCTGTGCCCACGCCAGCGCCGACCGGCGGTGGGACATCGCGGTCCGCCTGACCGGTCCGGTCCGGGCGGCGATCCAGGCGGCGCGGTCCCCGGTCAGGTTCGCCGACCTCGCCGCGATGATCGCCGGACCCGCCAGCATGGCCGACGCTGAGCGGCTGCTGGCCGACCTGGTCCACACAGGGGTGCTGCTGTCGGCCCTACGCCCACCCATGACCGCCACCGACCCGGCCGCACACGTCGCCCGCCACTACGCCATCCCGGAGCCGGGCAACCGAGTCGCCGTCGATCTACGCGCCGACATCACGGTGACCCTGCCCCCGCCGGTGCTGCACGAGGCGGAGCGGGCCGCGTCGACGCTCGTGGCGGTAGCGCCACCTCACGCGGCCGGCTGGACCGAGTATCACCATGCATTCATCCAGCGGTGGGGTCCAGGAGCGGCTGTTCCCCTCCGTGATGTGCTGAACGTGCTGTGGTTTCCGTCAGGTTACCGGGGATCCACGCGCCGCGCGCCAGCGCTGTTCACCGCCCGCGACCGGCTGCTCGGACAGCTCGCGCAGCAGGCCGCACTCGACGGCTGCGCCGAGGTGGTGCTCGACGACGCGCTGATCGACCGGCTGCGCGGGGATGACGACCGGCCACCGATCCCGCACACCGAACTGCGGTTCACCCTCGCCGCCGACACCCCGCGCGATCTGGACCGCGGCACGTTCACCCTGACGGTGCTCAGCGGATCCCGCCACGCCGGCGTCGCCGCAGCCCGGTTCCTGCATCTGCTCACCTCCGCCGAACTCGCCGGATTCCAGCAGGTCTACCGGCATCTGCCGACCGCCCTGCCCGGCGCGGCCCCGCTGCAGCTGTCCGGACCCCCGCTGGACGCCCGCCTCACCCCGGTGGCCCGGACGCCCGAACTGCTGCCCGTCCTTCCTCTCGGCGACTTCCACCCGGCGCCGCCGTACACGATCGAGGACCTGGCGGTGACCGGCGACGGACGCCGGTTGTGGCTGGTATCGCCGGCAACGGGTCAGCCCGTCGAACCGCTGCTGTTCAACAGCGTGCTGCTACCCACGCTGCAGCAACCGCTAATGCGGTTCCTGGCCGAGATCTGGACCGCATGGACGGCACCGTGCAGCCGGTTCGACTGGGGACACGCCGGCGGCCTGCCGTTCCTGCCCCGCCTGCGGCGTGGACGCACCATCGTGCACCCCGCCCGCTGGATCATCGACCACACCGCCCTTCCCGCTCCTGGCGCCGCATGGCCGCAGTGGTGTGCCGCCTGGCAGCGACACCGCCACCAGCGGCACATCCCGCAGCAGGTCCTGGTCGGCGACGACGACATCCGCCTACGCCTTGACCTGGACAACCACACCCACGTGGCGGTCCTGCGCGACCACCTCGACCGGCATCCCCGCACCGTGATCACTGAGGCTCCAGGGCCAGCGGGCTGGATCGACGACCGCCCCGCCGAACTCCTGCTCACCCTCACCCACCCCGCGCCGGCCGCCCCACCAGCGCGACCAGCCAGAACCGCCACTACCGTGCAGCACTGGCCTGGGCGGTCACGGTGGCTGGAGACACACCTACACGGCCGGCTCGACGACATCCTGGCCGACCTCGCCAGCCGCCCCGCCGACCACCTACCAGCCGGCTGGTGGTTCCTGCGGTATCCCCACCCCGAGCCGCACCTGCGGCTACGCATCCCACTTCCGGACACCGACCGCTTCGCCGACACCGCCCGCCATCTCGCCAACTGGGTCCAGCACCTGCACGATGACGCCGTCATACACGACTACAGCCTGCACCCGTACCGCCCCGAAACCCGCCACGGCGCCGCAGCGACCCTCGCCGCCGCCGAGCAGGTGTTCGCCGCCGACTCCCGTGCCGCCCTGCACAGACTCACCGGCGACCGACAAGCCACCACCGCCGCCGGAATGATCGCCATCGCCGACGGCTTCACCGGCGACGGGCCGCGCTGGCTCGCCACCCACATCCCGCACCGGACCGGTCCGCGCCTCGACCCCGCCCAGCTCGAACACGCCCGGAGCCCGGTGCGCGACGAGCGACTCGCGGCAGCGCTTGCCGCCTACCGGCCATTAATCGGCGATGACGGGCTCGACCCTGACGAGGTGCTGGCTGACCTGCTGCACCTGCACCACGCCCGCATGATCGGCGTCGACCTCACCTCCGAGCGGCACTGCCTGCGACTGGCCCGAACCATCGCCCGCACCACCCTCGCCAGGCGTAAGCCGTGACCGCGGGACAGTCCCTCGCCGGCGGCGCGGCCGGTATCGCCCTGCGGCACTTGGAAACCGGCAACCGGCCCGCAGCGTACGAGGCATTGCGCCACGCCACCGCCGGTGGCGTGAGCATCGCCGACGGGGCCAGCCTCTTCTACGGCGCTCCCGCACTCGCATTCGTCCTTGCCACCACCGACCACCCGGGGCTCGCCCAGGCACGAGCAGCCACCGCCGACGGCACCGCCATAGTGGCCCGCCGACAGGTCGACGCCGCCCACCGCCGCATCGACCGACACCGGCAGCCGCACTACGCCGAGTACGACCTCATCCGCGGGCTGACCGGGCTCGGCGTCGTTCTGCGCCGGCTCGGCGATCACGAGCTGCTCCGTCAGGTTCTGGACTACCTTGTCCGGCTGACCGAGCCGCGGGGCGCGCTGCCCGGCTGGTGGTGTTGGAACGGGCCCGAACGCCGTCCATCGCCCGTCGGCGGTCACGCGAACTTCGGCATGGCCCACGGCATCGCCGGACCTCTGGCACTGCTCGCCCTCAGCCACCGCGACGGCATCACCGTCGCCGGACACACCACGGCGATCAACCGCATCAGCCGATGGCTAGACACCTGGCAGCAGCACAGCCGCGGCACGATCTGGTGGCCGCAAACCATCACCCTCACCGACCTACACCGCGGAACACCGACCCAACAAACCCCGCTCCGGCCGTCGTGGTGCTACGGCACCCCCGGCATCGCCCGCGCCCAGCAACTCGCCGCACACGCCCTGCGCGACACCACCCGCCAGCACCTCGCCGAGACCGCATTCACCACCTGCGTCACCGACCCCGGACAACTCCGGCGGCTCACCGACCGAAGCCTGTGTCACGGCACCGCCGGACTGTTGGCTACCGCCCGCCGCGTCGCTTGCGATGCCCTCAGCCCCATACCCCTCGACCTCGTCGACGATCTCCACCGGCAGGCCAGCCCCGCCACCAACGAGCCCGAGGGGCTTCTCGACGGCAAGGCAGGAGCGAACCTCGTCACCGCCGCCGCCACCGCATGGGACGCCTGTCTCCTCCTCTCCTGAGAAAGAGCCGCCGTGGACCACACCCCCTGGCACCAGGTCAACATCACCTACCCCGGCCAGACCGCCCGGCAGCGCGAGCAACGGGCGGTCACCCACCTCAGCCGAGTGCTTCCCAAAGCCGAGACCGACGGCCTGATCACCTCCTGGTGGTTCATCCGCAAAGGCGCCTGGCGCATCCGCTACCAACCCACAAACAGCCCAGACAGCGAAGACCACGCCCGCCGTCTGCTCACCGAAGGGGTCGCCTGGACCAACGACATCTACGAACCCGAAACCCACGCGTTCGGCGGCCACGACGCCATGACCACCGCGCACACGCTGTTCCACCACGACAGCCGCCACCTCCTCACCTACCTCCACCAGCACCCCACCACCCGGCGCGAACACTCCCTCATCTTGTGCACCGCCCTGATGCGCGCAGCAGCACTGGACCTCAACGAGCAAGGCGACGTATGGGCACAGGTCGTCGAGCACCGCGCAGCACATCTCAACCAAGCACCCGCAACCGATGTCCGCACGTGGCAGAGCTTCACCGGAGACGTTCGGCGGCTGCTGCTCGGTGCGCCTCGCACCACCTCCACCTGGCACACCGCATTCGAGAACGCCGGCGCAGCCCTCCATCGTCAACGCGAAAGAGGCAGGCTCACCCGTGGCTTACGAGCAGTGATCGCATTGCATGTCATCTTCCACTGGAACAGGCTCGGCCTACCCGCCACCACCCAAGCCATCCTCGCCCAAGCGGCGCAGCACGCCATCTTCGGCCTGCCCCATCCACACCTGCCAGACTAAGGCTAGACGCACCAGGAACGAGAGAAGGACAGCGCCATACCGGAGAAGGTGGTGACCACCAAGTTCTCTCCTTCGTGGCGCGGAAGGGGCATTTGCTCGTCTTCCGGCACACCGACTTCAGCTATGAGGAGGTGGGTTTGACCGATGCTAGGCGGGGCTGGCAGCCTCCTCCGAGTGCAGGTGCACGACGAGATCCGGGCGCTGGTTGAGGCGCTGACGCCGGCAGACGAGCTGGAGGCACAGCACCAGGCAGAGTGCCTGGCGTGGCTGGCCGAGACCCACGACATCTTCCGGAGAGTGAAGCCACGTACTCCCTCGCCGCACTTGGTGGCGTACTTCCTGCTGCACGACAAGGCGGACGGCAGCGTGCTGCTGGTCGACCATCGCAAAGCCGGAATGTGGCTGCCCAGCGGCGGCCACGTTGAACCCGGAGAGCACCCAGCCGAGACGGTACGTCGGGAGGTGATGGAGGAACTGGGTGTGCCGGCAGTGTTCCATCCGCGCCTCGGCGAGCATCCAACCTTCCTCACCGTCACACGGACGGTTGGTCCGCTCGAGGAGCAGCACGTCGATGTCAGTCTTTGGTTCGTGTTGAGCGGCAGCCGCGATCAGAAATTGGTCCCCGACTCCGGCGAGTTCCGCAGCGTTCGCTGGTGGACGCCGGAGGAGGTGGCGAACGCCGACCCCGCAACGATCGAACCGCACCTGGGTCGGATGTTGGGCAAGCTGGGATCCTTCGCGCGATGGTAAGCGCCATCGCAGGGAGACCAGCTTGATCTCCTGATCCCTCGATCGCCGTGCCCGTTGCGTGCCCGTTGGCGCGGATCCGACTCACCGATGCCCCATGGGAAGGCAGCATGTCCGCCCACGGCCAGTTCACCTGGCGCTCGAACTGACCCGGCCTGCGCCTGGGCCTGGGCTCACGTCTCGCCGAAGTAGCCCTCCTCCTCGCCGAGCAGCAGTGGCACGTCGTAGATCGACATGTCTGGCCGGGCCCTGATGTACCGGACCCGGTGTCGCCACCGCTGGTGTTCGAAGGCCACGTCAGCGTCGATCTCGATCACCGTGGTGGGTTCCACCTGCACATATGGCAGTGGTTCGGGTCGGTCCAGTTGCCCGGACCAGGATGCTGGCAGCGGCTGCGGCCAGGGATGCACCGTTGCGCCGCGGCGCGGCATCGCGCGGACGGGGGACAGCATCGCCGTGAGTTCTGCCCGCTGTGTGGGGTTCGGCGGGTGGGTGCGGCCGGTGTAGCGCAGCGTTCTTCGCCGGTCGAACCGGCCGAGCAGCACGGTGTCCGGGTCGCGGAGGCTGCCGGTCACGCCACCGACGATCGCCTCGGTGGTGATCCGGGTCCGGTATTTCCACCAGCCGCGCCGGCCAGGCTCGTACCGGCCGGTCGACCGCTTGCTGACCACGCCTTCGATGCCGGTGGCGACGGTCCAGTGCGTCAGCCAGTCGGCGACCTGCCGCATGTCCGTGGTCTGTGGGGTGAGGGTGAGCTGCGCCGGCGCGCTGGCGAGTAGTTGTTCTAGCCGGTCGCGCCGCTGCGACAGCTCGCGGTTCAGGAGCACCTGTCCACCGGGGTCGGCGAGTAGGTCGAACAGCACGTAGTGGGCGGGGCACTCGCGGGCCAGGCGCAGCAGGTCGCGGCCGGCGGTGACGCGCCGCTGCAGCTGCGCGAAGTTCGTCCGGCCGCCCTGCAGCACGATCAACTCGCCGTCGAGCACCGTCCCCGGGGCTATGGCCGCGCGAACGGCCCGGGTGATGTCAGGAAAGTATGTGGTCAGGTTGCGGCCGGCCCGGGATTGGAGATACACCCCGTCGGCGTCCCGGAAGGCGATCGCACGCCACCCGTCCCACTTCGGCTCATGAACCAGCTCCGGGCCCTCGGGCACCTCGTCGACCGGCGCGGCGAGCATCGGCGCGACCGGCCGGCGCAGCACCGGTTCGGCGCCCGCCTCCGCCCGGCGGTGGGCCGGGCTCACCGCCAACGCGGGATGTGAACGCTGAACATGTCCGCCCCCTGCAGATCATCGTGGGGGAGCGACGACCACTCTCGGGTGAAGATCCGCGACAACGAATGCCTACGGCCGCAGGCGGATGCCAGCGGGCGGGGCGCCACGGCCACCATTTGGGCAGTCGGGGACCGCTTGGACAGCTAGGCGGCTCTTCGTGCGGGTCGTGACCTACGGCAGCTGGCCGGCATAGCGGAAGGTGGGAGGCTCGCCGTCGGTGCCCTGCCGGACGTACCGGTAGTGGATGACCGCGCTCGCCTGGTCGGTGGCGCCGACGTATACGCCCGTCTGCGGCAGGTCGACGGCCTGGGGCAGCGACCCGTCGGCGCCGGTTTCCACGGGCATGATGCGGCCGTCGATCGGACCGCCAACGAACCACGCCTCGACTGCCGGCATCAGCCGTCCCCCTTTCTGTTCATCCCCTGCGGGGTTCCGCGGGTCACAGCCTCCGCGGCGGGCCGTTCCGGCCCCTTCGGCCGCCCGGAAAGGGCGGTCGGAGTGGGCGTGACCAGCCATCGCCACCATACGCAGGGATCGATCTCTCTAGCGAGGGTCAAACATCGATGACGCGCGCCGCCGAGATCGTTCGTCTTGTGGCTGCCCGCCTGTTACGAAATCACCGGACCGCAGCCATACTCATCTGAGACCGTCAATGTCCGCCCGGGTGGCTCAGGAGGTTCCCATGAGACTGGCGCGACTCTTCCCACAGCACCTGGGCCTACGGTGCACCCGCGTCGCGGCAACCGTGATAGCGATGCTCGCCGGAGCCGGCCTCATCAGCGTCGGCGCCACACCAGCTGCGGCCACGCCCCCGGGCATCCCCTCGAAAGCCACCGCACAGTCACAGCTCAACGCCCTGCGAGTGGCGGCGCAGGGCTCGACCAGTGGCTACTCGCGAGACCTGTTCCCGCACTGGATCACCATCAGCGGAAGCTGCAACACCCGCGAGCAGGTCCTCAAGCGCGACGGCACCTCGGTGGTCGTGGACAGCTCCTGCGCGGCCACCTCCGGTCGCTGGTACAGCCCATACGACGGCGCCACCTGGTACGCCGCCTCCGACGTCGACATCGACCACGTCGTACCGTTGGCCGAGGCGTGGCGCTCCGGCGCCAACTCCTGGACGACCAGCCGCCGGCAGAGCTTCGCCAACGACCTGACCCGCCCCCAGCTGATCGCGGTCACCGACAACGTCAACCAGGCCAAGGGCGACCAGGACCCGTCAACGTGGCAGCCGCCGCGGTCGGCCTACCGCTGCACCTACAGCAAAATGTGGATCACCGTGAAGTACACCTGGGGCCTGACGCTGCAGTCGTCGGAGAAGTCGGCGTTGCAAAGCATGCTCAACACCTGCAGCTCCTGACCGCGCACCCCGCTCCCGGCTGCCCACAACCGCGCCCTGCCGATCCACAGAAACGTTCGTACCCGGGCGAGTGACTGCTGGTCGCCTCTCGCCCCCGGAAGCTTTCGTTCGAATGAGGTGATCTCAGCAACGCGAATGTGTTGATTGGTGCGACACGGACGAGGCCGGACGATACGGGTGCTGCTGGAAACGGGCGTGGAGCCCACGGTAGATGAGTTCTCACCACAAGATCCATCAACC
>NZ_QGSW01000456.1:0-16885 GCF_003176715.1 Micromonospora sp. S4605 | reverse complement strand
CCGCGGCACCCGCCGCGCTGCCGCCCGCCGCGCTGCCGCCCGCCGCGCTGCCGCCCGCCGCCGAACACGGCTGGGTCACCTCCACGCTGCGGCACATGAGCCTGGAGCAGAAGGTCGGCCAACTCTTCGCCACCTACGTCTACGGCGGCGACGCCACCGCGCCGACGGCCGCGGACCGGGCCGCCAACCGGGCGGCGTTCGGCGTCGAGACGCCGGCCGAGGTGATCGAGGAGTTCCATCTCGGCGCGGTCTGCTACTTCTCCTGGTCACACAACCTGGACAGTCCGCGGCAGATCGCCACGCTCTCCAACGGCCTGCAACGGGCCGCCCTCGGTGACGGCGGCAAGGACCGCGTCCCGCTGCTCATCTCCACCGACCAGGAACAGGGCGTGGTGCTGCGGATGCCCGCCCCCGCCGCGCAGTTCCCCGGCGCGATGGCCCTGGGCGCCGGGCGCTCGCCCGGTGACGCCCGCACCGCGGCGGAGATCACCGGGCGCGAGCTGCGCGCCGTCGGCATCCACCAGCCGTACGCGCCGATCGCCGACGTCAACGTCGACCCGGCCAACCCGGTGATCGGGGTGCGCTCGTTCGGCGCCGACCCCACCCTGGTGGCCGAGCTGACCGCCGCGCAGGTCACCGGCTTCCAGCGGGACGCCGGGACGACCGCGGTGGCGAAGCACTTCCCGGGCCACGGCGACACCGACAACGACAGCCACACCGACCTGCCGGTGATCAACCACACCCGCGAGGAGTGGGACCGGATCGACGCGCCGCCGTTCCGGCGGGCCATCGCCGCCGGCGTCGAGTCGGTCATGACGGCGCACATCGTGGTGCCGGCGCTGGACCCCTCCGGCGACCCGGCGACGCTGTCGCCGACGATCCTCTCCGGCGTGCTGCGCGGCGAGCTCGGCTTCCGCGGCGTGATCGTCACCGACGCGCTGAACATGGCCGGGGTGCGGCAGAAGTACGGCGACGAGCGGGTGCCCGTGCTGGCGCTCAAGGCCGGCGCCGACCAACTGCTGATGCCGCCCGACCTGCGGCTGGCCCGGGACGCCGTGCTGCGGGCGGTGGCCACCGGCGAGCTGACCGAGCGGCGGATCGACGAGTCGGTCCGGCGCATCCTCGCCCTGAAGTACCGGCAGGGCCTGGCCGCATCGCCGCTGGTCGACGTCGAGGCGGCGGTCCGCACGGTCGGTGCGGCCGAGCACCTCGCCGCCGTCACCCGGGTCACCGACCCGACGCTCACCGCGGTGCGCAACGACGCCGGGCTGCTGCCGCTGGCCAGCACCGGCCGGTCGGTGCTGGTGACCGGCTGGAACAGCGCCGCCTTCGCGCCGGTCGCGACGGTCGCCGACGGGTTCGCCGCCCGCGGGGCCCGCGCCACCGCCCGGCCCGCGACCCTGCCGTCCGACCAGGCGATCGCCACGACCGCCGCCGAGGCGGCCCGGCACGACCTCACCGTGGTGCTGGTGAACAAGGCGTGGGACGTCGAGGTGACCGACCCGCGCGCCAGCCAGCGACGGCTGGTCGCGGCGCTGCTCGCCACCGGCCGACCGGTGATCGTGGTGGCGGTCCGCGACCCGTACGACATCGCGTACCTGCCGGGCGTGTCCACCTACCTGGCGACCTACTCGTACACCCGGGCGGCGATGGACGCGCTTGTCCGCGCGCTGCACGGCGAGCTGTCCCCGCGCGGCCGGCTGCCGGTCACGATCCCCACCGCCGACGGCGGGCTGCTCTACCCCTACGGCCACGGCCTGACCTGGTAGGAGGGACCATGCCGGCGAGGACTGTCCGCACCACGATGGGCGTGCGCCGGGGCCTCGCCCTCGGCCTGGCCGTGGCCGTGCTCGGCACGAGCCTGCCGGCGACCGCGGCGGCCGCCGCCGAGCGGTCGCCGGCCGGGTCCGCACTGCCGTCCGTCACGCCCGCCGACATCCGGTTCCGCCACGACACGCTGCGCTACGGCGACGCCCGCGAGGTGGGGCTGCTTCCCGAGCACGTGGGCCGGATGCCGGCCGACCTCACCGGGTACCTCGAACCGACCTCGGACCACCCCGGCCATCCCACCTACGCCGGCGCCGTGGTGCTGGCCGCCAAGGACGGCGTGGTCGTGCAGCACGCCGCGGTGGGGTCGGCGGTGCGCTACTCGGCCGTCGGGCCGCCACCCGAGCTGGCCGGGGTGGAACTGCCCGCCGACCAACAGCTCCCGATGCGACCCGACACCATCTTCGACCTGGCGTCGGTGTCGAAGCTGTTCACCACGATCGTGGTGCTGCAGCAGGTCGAGCAGGGTCGGGTCGAGCTGGACGCGCCGGTCGCCCGGTACGTCCCGGAGTTCGCCGCCGGCGGCAAGGAGGCGGTCACAGTCCGCATGCTGCTCACCCACACCTCCGGACTGCCCGCGTTCACGGCACTGTGGAGCCGGTATCCGACCCCGGCCGAACGGTTCGCCGCCGCGCTCGCCACGCCACTGGCGGCCGGGGCGACGCCCGGCACCCGGTACGTGTACTCCGACCTCGGGCTGATCGCGCTCGGCGTGCTGGTGGAGCGGGTGACCGGCCGGTCGCTGGCCGACCTGGTCCGCGACGGCGTCACCGCGCCGCTGGGCATGACCGACACCGGCTACAACCCGGCGCCGGAACTGCGGTCGCGGATCGCGGCGACCGAGTACCAGCCGTACGCCGGGCGCGGCATGGTGTGGGGCGAGGTGCACGACGAGAACGCCTGGTCGCTCGGCGGCGTGGCCGGGCACGCCGGTGTCTTCTCCACCGCGGCGGACCTGGCCGTGCTCTGCCAGGCCCTGCTCAACGGCGGCGAGTACCGCGGCCGGCGGATCCTGCACGCCGACACGGTGCGGGCGATGCTGGTCAACTACAACGCGCCGCTGGAGCAGGCCTACCCGGAGAGCGACCGTGGGCTCGGCTTCGAGCTCAACAAGCACTGGTACATGACGGGTCTGTCCTCCCCGGTGGGGTTCGGGCACACCGGGTTCACCGGCACCTCGCTGGTGGTCGACCCGCTCTCCCACTCGTTCGTCGTCCTGCTCAGCAACCGGGTGCACCCCGACCGTGGCTGGGGCAGCAACAACGTGGCCCGGCGGGCGGTCGCGACCGACCTCGCCGAGGCGATGCCGGTGCGGCCCCGGTCACGGGAGGCGTGGCGGGCCGACCCGCGCGACCTCGCGACGGTCACCCTCACCGCCCCGCTGCGTCGGGCGGCGCGCGGCGGCATCGCGAGTTTCCTGCTCTGGTACGACACCGAGCCGCGCTACGACAGCGCCCGGTTCGAGGTCTCCACGGACGGCGGACGGACCTGGGCCACGGCGCCGATGCGGCTGCGGCACGGGGACCGGCGCTGGGCCAGCGACGGCACGGTCACCGGCTACGGCGGCCGGGTCTGGTGGCAGGTCTCCGTCGACCTGCCCGACCGGGCGACCCACCTGCGCTGGAGCAGCAGCACGGACGTCTCCGCCCGGGGCCGCGGGGTCTACGTCGACCGGATCGTCGCGGCAGACCGTGCCGGCCTGCTCTTCCACGGCGAGGGCGGGGACGCCGCACGCCTCGTGGCGCAGGGGTGGGCGCCCGCCCGCACCTGAGGAGCTGGTCGCGCCGTCGGTGGAGCCGGCGGCCCGACAGCCGCCCGGACAGCACCGAAGACATCTGTAGATGCGTCAATGTCCTGTCGGATTTCTTTCTCGATCCGGAGATCGGCACGGATATCGTGAAACCGGCCCACCGACCCCCGTCGGGCCGGCCGGATATTGTCCACCGGATCGAACTGCACTACCATTTCCACCGTCTCACTCGCCCCTCGGCGACAAACCGCCGGACGGGATCCGTCACCGGTCGGTGAGGCCTCTGCCAGGTGCGCGGCAGGGGCCCGCGACCACCCGACCACGCCGGACCTCCGCGCGGCCACCTGCCGAACGAGCCGCCCAACCACGCCTCGTCACCGCCCGACCCCGACCCGCGCGGACATCCCGGAGAGTTCGGTCAAGCCATGATGAAAACGTTTACATTCGAACTGCGGAACAGCGCCTCAGCCATTTACAGATGCCGACGCACAACTATTTTTAACCGTACCGATATAAAGCGAAACTAGGGTCTCAGTTGATTGACGGGCGTCGCGGGACGGTCGCTCCGAAATCGTGGGGGAACGGGAAAGGTGGGGGGATGAGGAGGATCCGGGTCGCGTCCCTGGCGATCGGCATCGCTTCCTCGCCGGCCGAGCGCCGGCAGCTGGCGCAGCTGCTCGGCGGCAGCGAGGCGTTCCTGATCGTCTCGAGCGTCGACCAGGCGCGGCGGTTCCTCGACGTGGTCGAGCCGCCGCACGACCCGCCGGCGGCTCCGCCGGACCAGCCGGTGGTCACCGAGGCCACGCCGGGCGCGGCACCGCCTCCCGGGCTGACCGTCGACTCGGACCGGCGGGTGCTGCGCTGGCTGGACCGGGAGATCGAGCTGACCCGGCTGGAGCACGACCTCCTGCGCTGCCTGGTCGGCGCGCCCGGGCGGGTCTGGACCTACGAACTGCTGCACCGCGAGGTCTGGGGCAACGCGCACCTCGGCCGCGGGTCCGACATGCACTCGGTGGTCCGGCGGGTACGGCGCAAACTCGCCCGGCTCAACGCGGCGGCGACCATCCACGCGGTACGCGGCGTCGGCTTCCGCCTCGCTCCGGTCTGACCACAGACTCACGAGCCACGCCGCGGCTCACCCGCCGGACGCGAACCGGCCCGCCTGGTGGACAACCAGGCGGGCCGGCTCGGTCAGCTGACGCTCAGGTCAGCAACGGATCGGTGACAGGGCGAAATCCTCCACGGTGGGCATGCTGGTGCTGATCCTCGTCTGCCGGGTCTGGGGCTTCCAGTTGTCCTTGGCGACGATCATCGTCATCGGGTTGTTCCGACGGTCCATCCAGTAGGCGTACTTGCCCTCGGCGTCGGTGGCGAAGGTCCACGACATCGCCCACGAGTCGACCTGGACGACCGCACCGGAGAGCGGCGAGCTGACACCCTGACAGCTCGTCCCGGTGACGGTACCCATCAGCTTGCCCCAGGTCTTCGGCGGATTCACGTTCATCGTCACCGCCACCGGCGACACCGTGTACGGGGTGTTCTCCTTGATCGCGACCGAGGCGGTGTAGGTGCCCGGCTGGTCGACGTTCGCCGTCATCCCGACGGTGACCGTGACCTGCTCGCCCGGCGCCAGCGTGGCCGACGTCTTGTCGATCGTCATCCAGCTGACGTCGGCGGCCGCCTCGGCGCACTCCTCGAACCCGGGGAGCACCTCGCTGTCCGGCGTCGCGGTGAAGCTGCCGGACGACCCACCGATCTTGTAGAAGCCGCACGCCGCGCCACCGCGGTAACGCGCCGTGTTGGCGTTCGGCAGGTTCGACCACGCGTTGGTGGCCGGGTCGTACGCGAAGCCGGCGTTGGTGATGGCGCCGCCCTGCGAACCGCCGACCACCAGGAGCTTGCCGTTCGCCACGGCGAACGAGCTGGCCCAGTTGTCGGCCGGCGCGTCGGGGATCGCGGTCCAGGCGTTGGCCCCCGGGTCGAAGGCGTAGCTGGCCTTCTGCGAGGCGGAGCCGTCGTTGCCGCCGGTGCAGTAGACGACGCCGTCGATCCCGCCGCAGGAGGCGAAGGCCACCGACTTCGGGTAGTTCGGCAGCGTCTCCCAGCTGTCGCCGGCCGGGTCGTACCGGACTACGCTGTTCGACATCGGCGTGCAGGCCGAGGTGGTGCAGCCGCCGATGGCGTAGAGCTTGCCGTCGACGACCGCCTGGCCGGCGGCGGAGCGGGCCGCCGGGTTGTCGGCCACCTTCGTCCAGGTGTTCGCGCCCGGGTCGTACGACCAGGTGGTGCCGGAGGGGCCGGCCGCGGCCCAGCCGCCGGTCGCGATGATCTTCCCACCGACGACGCCCACCGTCATGGCGTTGCGCGCCTCGGGAAGATCGGCGATCGGCGCCCAGCTCTGCGCGATCGGGTCGTAGACGAAGTTCTTCGTCGTGGACGCCGAACCGTTGCCGCCGGCGATCGAGTACACCTTGCCGTCGAGGTTCACCACCCGGTTGTCCATCACGTTCGCCGGGTAGTCGGCGATGTCCGTCCAGGGCTCGGCCTGCGGACCGAGCGCGGCGGACGTCGCGTTGCTCGACATGCCGGACGCCCGCGCCGCGAACGACGTCGGGACGTTCAGCCGCTGCTCGGGTGCGCCGTTGGACCCGATCACCTGCTGTTCGGTCAACCGGGACCCGTCGGCCCGGAGGAGCTCGAACCCGCCCTCGCGCTCACTGAACTCGACCTCGACCGGCGCCCCGCCGGTGTTGGTCACCGTGAACGCCTTGTTGACCTTGCCGGTGGGCATCTGGAGCGTGGCGCTCAGCTGCGCCGGCTTGACCGAGAGCCGGCCGGCCGCGAGCCGGAAGTTGGTAGCTGTCGCCCAGTCGGCCTGCACGTCGATGTTCTTGCTCTGGCTGACGTAGTTGCCGGCCGCGGCGGTGAACTTGTGCGTGCCGGTCAGCGACGAGAACAGCCAGTAGAACCCGTCCGCCAGCTCGGTGTCGTCCGGCGTGGCCACCGTGGTGGCCTTCTCCGCCGGCCGGTCGTTGCTGGTGACCGTGGCCCCGTTGACGTAGCCGTTGTCGTTGGCGTCCCGGACGTGTCCGAGCACCAGGCCGCCGTTGGTGGGCCGGCAGATGACCTCGCTGCCGATCAGGACGTTGTCGACCTCCCACCACCACTCGAACGAGGCGTCGTAGTAGTGGAACCGGACCTGCACCTGCGCCTGCCCGGCGGCCTGCGGGATCGGGATCTCGGTCACCCGCGGCCCCCGGACGTCGGCGGCCTGCCGCAGCACGTTCGTCCAGGTGGCACCGCCGTCGACGCTCAGGTCCACGTCCGCGCGGTCCGGACCCAGATGGTTGAAGTCCTGGTTGAACCGGATCACCGGAGCCGCCACGTCGGTCAGGTCGACGACCGGGCTGACCAGGGAGCTGTCCTGCCGCCCGCCGGAGCCGTACTCGTCGCTGTCGATGATGGCGAAGTTGCCGGTGCCGCCGGTCAGGTTGCCCCGGTTGCCGTCGTCGGTGAACTTCCAGACCTGACCGGTACCCGCGTGGTCGACCACCGACCAGCCGGCCGGCACGCCGGTGCCGTCGAACGTCTCGTAGACGCCGTCGGAGCCGAACGTGTAGCCGGGCGCCGTGGTGCAGGCGTTGGTCTGCACCGGCACGGCGATGTTGGCGGTGACGTTGCCCGAGCCGACGACGACCTCCTTGGTCACCGTCTGGTAGCCCGGGTACTGCGACTCGACCTTGAGGGTGTACGTCGCCCCGGCCGGCAGCGTGAAGCTGTAGCGGCCGTTGGTGGGCGTGGTGTAGTCGGACACGCCCGACGGGCCCTGCACGGTCACCTTCGCGTAGAGCGGCCAGCCATGCCCGGAGCCGTCGGTGACCGACCCGCCGACGGTGACGCTCGGCACCGCCGACAGCGCGACGTTGAGCGTCGTGGTGGCGTTCTGGGTCACCGTCGCCGGCACCGTCTGGCTCTGGTAGCCGAACGCTGCCACGGCGACCTGGTAGTCACCCACCGGCAGCAGGGACGAGTACCTCCCGTCCGCCCCGGTGGTCAGCTGGCGCTCGGCCGGACCGGTCACGGTCACCGTGGCGTCCGCGATCGGGGCGCCGGTGGCCGCGTCGGTGACGGTGCCGGCCAGCGTGCCGGTGTCGCCGATCGGGGCGGCGTTGAGCAGCGCCAGCGCGTCGAGCCGGCCCTCGCCGAAGACATTGTTGTCGTCGGTGGTGCCACCGCACTGGGCGTCGGCGCTGTCGATCGCGGTGTTGTCCAGCAGCGCGCGGGTCTCGTCGACCTCACCGACCAGCGCCGGTGCCGCCGACCACAGCAGCGCGACCGTGCCGGCGAGGTGCGGCGCCGCCATCGAGGTGCCGCTGATGGCGCCGTAGCCGCTGCCCGGAAGGCTCGACCGGACGTTCACCCCGGGCGCCGAGATGTTCGGCTTGGTCTCACCGTTCTGCCCCGCGCCGCGGGCCGAGAAGCTGGCGATGTTGTTGTTGACGTCGTACGCGCCGGAGGAGTAGTTGCTGACCAGGCTGCCCGGCGAGCCGCTGGTCTGGCACCCCGGTCCGCTGTTGCCGTTGGAGAAGACACCGAAGATGCCCGACTCCTTCCAGGCCAGCGTCACGTCCTCCATGAACGGGTCGTTGGAGGGCAGCCGGGTCCCCCACGAGTTGTTGATGATGTTCGGCCGCTTGCTGGCGTCCGGGTTCTGGCCGTTGAGGTCGGTCGGCTCCAGCATCCACTGACCGGAGGTGACCAGCGCGGCGTCGCTGGGGCAGCAGCCGTTCGCGGCGATCCACCTGACCTCGGGGGCGACGCCGATCTGGTTCGCCCCGTCGGAGCCGACCATCGTGCCCATCGTGTGCGTGCCGTGACCGTCGCCGTCGCACGGCGTGGCGCAGGTGCCGGCGGCGTTGAACCAGTTGTAGTTGTGGTCGAACGTGCCGTCGCCGTTGTTGCCGCGGTAGGAGTTCACCAGCGCGGGGTGGTCGAACTGCACGCCGGTGTCGATGTTGGCGATGGTGATGCCCTCGCCCTTGACGCCGTACTGGGACCAGACGTCGTCGGCGTTGATGTTCGCGATGCCCCACTCGAGGGCGTTCACGGTCTTCTCGTCGGTGCCCTTGGTGGTCTCCGGCACCTCGTAGGCGACCGGGGCGTACAGGCCCTCGACCTCGTCGTGCGCGGCGACGTTCTGCGCCATCGTCAGCGAGCCGCCGCTGACCCGGATGGCGTTGGTCGCCCAGAAGGTCTGGTATCTGGCGCCGGCGGTGTCCAGCTCTGCCCGGATCTTGGCCTGGCTCTCGGCGGCGGTCTTCTTCAGCGCCTCCGCCACCGCGGTGCCCCGCTCGGTCCAGTCCTTGATGTCCCTGGCCCGACTGAGGTCCGCCCGATCCTTGAACCGGATCCAGAAGTCGCCCTCCGTCTTGCCCTCGAGCTGCTTGGCGAGGTCCGGCCGGATCTTGTCCGACGGAGAGGTCGCACCTGCCGCCGTTCCGGCCTGCGCGGCCTGTGCGCCGGTGCCGGTGGCCAGGCTTGCCGCGACGAGGACCATCGCCGCTGCGGCGCTCACCAGCGATCTGGCTGTGCGCCTCCTGTGTGGACGTCTGAACATCGGTGCTGCCTCCTTCAGAACGACCCAGATTCGAGTGAGCCATGGTGAAGGGGTTCGGGGGCGGACGTCCCATGTGGATGTAACCGGAACGGCTGACCCCCTCCAGGCCCCCCAGGCATCGCGCGGGTCACGCCGGCTGCCCGAGTGGACACTATGATCTAGAGGAAAGGACGATCAAGAACTTGCCGTAAGCAACTTGTCACTAACCGTTTGCTGGCAGGCGGCAGGGTTGCCATTTATTGTCAGACGACGATGGAACTGGGCAGACGCTGCCCATCGTTTCCGGGCGGGTGCGGTGGCCGAGGACGACGAGAGCACGGTGCCGGGAGGTGGATCCGAGCCGGCCGGAGAACTGTTCCCGCTGCTGATCGCGGTGACCCCGTCGCCGGCGGAACGGATCCGGCTCGCCGAGCGCCTCGACGGCATCGCGCCCCTGCTGCTCGTCGCCGACCTCGACGAGCTGCGCCGGCTGATCTCGGCCCCGCAGCAGCTGCGTCGCGGGTCGCCGGCACCGGCGGCCGGGTCGGCGACCGACACCGCGCTGCGCATCGACCCGACCCGGTCGACGGCCCGCTGCGGGGACCGCGAGGTCTCCCTGACCCGGCTCGAACACGACCTGCTGAGCTGCCTGATCACCGAGCCGGTGCGGGTCTGGAGCTACGCCGAGCTGCATCGGGCGGTCTGGCGGGCCGAGGGGTCGCAGCGCAAGGCGGACGTGCAGTCGGTGGTGAAGCGGCTGCGGCGCAAGCTCACCGAGTTGGGCACCGGGGTCACCATCGACACCATGCGGGGGGTCGGCCTGCGGCTGACCGACCACCAGCAACCGAGGATCAGCGGCGCCTGACGACTGCCTGACTCGGGCAGCGAATCGGGGCCGCCGGTGGATCAGATCAGGCCGGCACGGGTCCACAGCAGACGGCCCGGGCCGGCCACCAGGCCGAGGCCCGCCAGGTGGTCGTACACCCTGGCGGCGGACCAGCGCAGGGTGGCCCGCCAGTGCGGGTTGGCCCGGGCGGCGGCGCGGCCGACCGCCGGCGGGATGCCCACCGCCGCGTACGCCTCGGGATGGACCAGCCGGTTGGCGATCGACCAGGCGGCCCGGCCGATCAGCAACCGGGCGTACGACAGGCCCAGCGGGCCGGCCGCCTCGACCTGGCGGGCCAGTTCCGCGCGGGCGAACCGGACGTGCCGCGCCTCCTCGACGACGTGGATCCGCGACACCATCCGGATCAGCGGCTGCAGCGACTCGTCCGCCATGATCTCGCGCTGGAAAGCGTCGAGGATCTCCTCCGCGATGAGGATCGCGGCGTACATCCGCGGACCGGTGGCGGTGGCCTTGAGGAAGCGCCCGAGCAGGTGGTCGACCGGGTCGGCCCGGTAGACCGGACAGCCCATCGCCTCGATGAGACGGCCGAACATGATGGAGTGCCGGCACTCGTCGGCGACCTCGGTGAGCGCGTACTGGGCGTGCCGGCTGGTCGGGTCGGCGTCGTAGTAGTGCCGGATCAGCATCTGCATGAGGATCGTCTCGAACCACAGTCCGGCGCTGGCCGCGCTGGCCACCTCGTGCTTGGTGAGTTCGACGCGCTGCTCCTCGGTGAGCCGCTCCCACAGCGGGGTGCCGTAGAGGCTGCTGCGCCGCGGCGGCAGCCAGTACGCCCCGGGCACCGGCGGCGCAGCCCAGTCGATCTCGACAACCGGGTCGTAGCTGGTCCGCACCGAGGAGGTGAGCAGCCGGGTGGCGAGCGCCTCGCGCTCGGTCCGGTCGGACGTGGGCTCCATGACGCCTCCATATTGACGTGACGCCCGGTAACTGTTACGAGTAGTAGCATGCAATCGCCTGTGATGGATGTCAATGGATCCGGGTCGGCCGGCGACCCGCCCCCACCGCGGGCCAACGGCCGCCGGGACCGCTGGGCGGACCACCGCGAGCAACGGCGGCAGGAACTGATCGGGGCGGCCGTGCAGGCGTTGCTGCGGCACGGGCCGGAGGTCGACATGGACCAGGTGGCCGCCACGGCGGGGGTGAGCAAGCCGGTCCTCTACCGCTACTTCGCCGACAAGTCGCAGCTCTGGCTGGCCGTCAGCGAGGTGGTGGCCGCCCGGGTGGTCGACACCGTGGCGCCGGCGGTCGAGCAGGTCCGCGAGGAACGCGGCCTGGTCGAGGCGACCATCGACGCGTACCTCGGGGTGATCGAGTCGGAGCCGAAGCTCTACCGCTTCCTGATGCACCAGTCCAGCCATCCCGGGATCCATCAGGTGGTCGCCGGCACCAGCCGGCAGGTGGCCGCCGGGCTGGCCCGGGTGATCGGCGACCGGCTGCGCGCGCTGGGCCTCGACGCCGGTCCGGCCGAGCCGTGGGCGTACGGCCTGGTCGGCTTCGTGCAGGCGGTCGGCGACTGGTGGACCACGAACGGGCAGCCGATCCGCCGGGCGGCCCTCACCGACTACCTGACCACGCTGCTCTGGAGCGGCATCGAGGGGGTACGGCGCAGCGCCGACCTGCCACGCGAGCTCACCCGCGCGCACGAGCGGATCGTGCCGTGAGCCAGCGCCGACGGACGGAGCGGCGCCTCGGCGCGGCGGCGCCGCAGGCCGCCACCGGGCGCGGCGAGGTGACGGCATGAGCTACCACGGTCCGGCGCGGCTCGCCGGCACCCCGGTCCGGGTGCACCTGAGCGGGCGGTGGGAGCCGGTCGACGGCCGCTACCACTGGGGCGGGCGGGTCGAGCCGGAGCCGACGGTGGCCCGGCTGGTGCGCTCCGGCCGGCGCGACGTGGAGGTGTCCATCGCCGGCCTGACCAGCCCGGCCCGGCTGGCCGAGGTCGACCCGTGGGGCGGCGTACGGATCACCGGCGTGGGCCGCCCGCCCTGGCCCGCCGAGGCGGAGCGGGAGCACGCCGATGCGCGGTGACCTCGCGGGCAGGACGATCCTCGTCACCGGAGCCGCGCGCGGCATCGGCGCCCGGCTGGCCCGCCAGGCCGCCGCCCGAGGCGCCCGGGTCGCCCTCGTCGGGCTTGAACCCGACCTGCTCAGGCGGCTCGCCGCCGAGCTCGACGCGCACTGGTACGAGTGTGACGTCACCGACCAGACGGCGGTGGACGCCGCCGTGGCGTCCACCGTGGACCGGTTCGGCGGGATCGACGTGGTGGTCGCCAACGCCGGCATCGCCAACCTCGGCACGGTCGCGCTGGGGCCGGTCGACGCGCTGGTCCGTACGGTCGAGGTGAACCTGTGCGGCGCGATCCGCACGGTCAGCGCGGCGCTGCCGCACGTCACCGCCGCCCGCGGCCACGTCCTGATCGTCTCCTCCGCCGCCGCGTTCACGGCGATGCCCGGGATGGCCGCCTACTGCGCGTCGAAGGCGGGCGTCGAACAGTTCGCCAACGTGCTGCGGTTGGAGACCCGCCGGCACGGCGTCACCGTGGGCACCGCCCACCCGATCTGGATCGACACCGACCTGGTCCGCGACATCCACGCCGACCTGGCCTCGTTCCGCGCCACGCTGCGCCGGCTGCCGCGGCCGCTGTCCACGGTGGTCCCGGTCGACCGGTGCGCCGCCGCGCTGCTGCGCGGCATCGAGCGTCGCAGCCGCAAGGTCTACGTGCCGCGCTCGCTCGCCGTGGTGCAGGCGCTGCGGTCGCTGGTGCTGAGCGGTCCCGCCGACGCGCTGGTCACCCGGCTGGGCGGCCGCACCCTGGTCGACCAGATGGAGGACGAGGTACGCGGGCTCGGCCGCTCGTTCGGCCGCAGCTCGGTGCAGGGGCGGCCATGAAGGTCCACTTCCGCCGGGCCGGCAGCGGTGAGCCACTCGTGCTGATCCACGGCATCGGGCACCGCCACCAGGCCTGGGAGCCGGTGTTCGACCGGCTCGCCGCCCACCACGAGGTGATCGCGCTCGACCTGCCCGGCTTCGGCGACTCCCCGGTGCCCGACGCGGGCATGCCCGCCGACATGGCCGCCACCGTCGCGGCGATCCTGCCGGTGCTCACCGGGTGGGGACTGGAACGCCCACACGTGGCCGGCTACAGCCTTGGCGGGGCGATCAGCCTGGAACTGGCCGCCGCCGGGGCGGTCGCCTCGGCCACCGCCCTCTCCCCCGCCGGCTTCTTCACCCCCGCCGAGCGGCGGCGGGCGCTGGCCATCCTCCGGCTGCTGCGGGCCAACGCGTACCTGCCGACGCCGGTCATGCGGGTCGCGCTGCGGTCGGCGTACCTGCGGGCGATGTGCTTCGCTCCGCTGGTGGCGCGGCCCCGGTTGCTGGACTTCGAGCGCGCGCTGGGCGACGCGCTCGCGCTGCGCCGGGCGGTCGGCTTCAACACCGTTGCCCGGGCCGCCCGCGGCTACCGCTTCGACGGTGCCCGGCTGTCGGATGCGGCGGTGCCGGTGACCGTCGGCTGGGGCGACTGCGACCGCATCTTCGGCGTCCACCAGGCCGAGCGCGCCCGGGCGGGACTGCCGGCGGCCCGGGTGGTGACCCTGCCCGGCTGTGGGCACGTGCCGATGAGCGACGACCCGGACCTGGTCGCCGCGCTGATCCTGGAGACCACTGGCGCGGTGCCCCGCGCCGACCCGCCGGCGGGCTGACCGCCCCGGCGGGATCGAGACCGGACGGATTACGCCCCGGGCTGTGACCACCGTCACATTGGCTCGCGGTAGGGGCGCGGCGGACGGCTCCGACCTCTCACCGAGCAGGCACCCGGAGCGGGTGTCGAGGATCGAGAGGACCGTGACGAGATGACCAAGGTGACCGCGCAGCTGTCGGTGTCGGTGGACGGCTTCTACGCCGGCCCGCGGCACACCGGCGACGGCGACTGGATGACGTCGGCCGAGAGCGCCGGCTTCTTCCGGGTCACCCGCTGGGTGACCGACGCGATGGCCTGGCGGGAACGGCAGGGCTTCGCCGGCGGCGAGCGGGACACGAACTCCGACGTGGTCGCCGAGTCGTTCGAGGCGGCCGGCGCGTACGTGATGGGCCGGCGGATGGCCGACGGCGGTGAGGTGCCCTGGGGCGAGGAACCGCCGTTCCGCGCGCCCGTCTTCGTCGTCACGCACCGCCCCCGGCCGCGGCTGGAGCGCAAGGGCGGCACCAGCTTCACCTACGTCACCGACGGCGTGGCCAGCGCCGTCGAGCAGGCGCGGGCGGCGGCCGGCGGCCGGGACGTCGCCGTTGCCGGCGGCGGCAGCCTGGTGCGGCAGGTGCTCAAGGCCGGCCTGCTCGACGAGTTGGAGCTGCATGTCGTGCCGGTGGTGCTCGGCACCGGCCTGCGACTGCTCGACGCGGACCTCGACCTGGCCGAGAAGGAGGCGATCGAGTTGACGCCGATCCGGGTCATCCCCACGCCGCAGGTCACCCACATCCGGTACGCGGTGCGTGGCCGCGCCCCGCTGCTGCTCGACGACCGTGGCAGCGGTGGCGGCCCGACGGTGGTCTCCTGACCTCGGCCCGGGGGCGACGCCTCCCCACCGGGGATCGGTTGGAGCCCCTCCTGGCCAATGGTGGACCGGATCCGGCGTACCGGCGGAGGCGGCCCGATCGGGGCCGCCCCGCCCGTTTCCGGTCAGGTCCGGTGGAGTCTCCGCGAAAGACGGCGAACGGAACGGGCGGCGGAACATCGAGCGACAGGTACGAGCCGGTGACGTTGCCGTCGTCGGGCGCCAGCGGGGTGAAATCAGCCGGGAATGGCGCCAACCGCTGCCGTTCCGCCCAGCAGAGCATTGGCGGCACGTAATGAACAAGCATCATGTTCCGGCCCCGAAAAGGCACGTCAGCGGTGTCGCCCGGTACCGGGAAATGCCGGGTCACCTGCCCGAACGGGACAATTTTCCGGGCCACCGCCGGGCTTTCGGAAAACGGAGTTCGATCGCTGTGCCGACGATTACGTTCGGTTTCGTGAGCACGCCTTCGGTCACCGCAGCGGCGCTCGGCGCCATCCTCGTCCTGCCCACGGTCGCGGTCGCACCACCGGCGCGGGCCGCCGCCGCACCGTACGTGCCGTGTCCGGCGGTGAAGCCGCCGGTGCCGCCGCCCGCCGCGCCGTCGCCACCGCCGGTCGATCCCGCACACCGGGCGGTCGGCGGGCAGGCGCTGGCCACCGCGGGGCTGGCCGCCCCGGCGGGTGCGCCGAAGGCACCGGCGGTCACCGCCACCTCCTGGCTGGTCGCCGACCTCGACAGCGGCGCGGTGCTGGGTGGCTGCGCCCCGCACGAGCGCCGCACCCCGGCCAGTGTGCAGAAGCTGCTGCTCGCGGCGGCCCTGATGCCCCGCCTCGATCCCACCCTGATGGTCCAGGTGACCCGGGCCGACCTGCGCGATCTCGACCCGGAGAGTTCGCTGATGGGGGTGATCCCGGGCGGCCGGTACTCGGTGGAGAGCCTGTGGCTGGGGCTGCTGCTCAAGTCGGGCAACGACGCGGCCAACGCGCTGGCGCGGGTGGGCGGCGGAGCGGCCGGCCGGCCGGGCGGCGTCCAGGCGATGAACGACGAGGCGCGCCGGCTGCGCGCGTACCAGACGCACGCCGCGACGCCCTCCGGGCTGGACGGGCCCGGGCAGTACACCAGCGCGTACGACCTGGCGCTGATCGCGCGGGCCACCTTCGCCCGGGAGGACTTCTGCCGGTACATCGCGACGCGGCGCGCCCAGATCCCGGCACAGCCGTCGAATCCGGGGTTGGAGATCGTTCACGACCAGACCCTGCTCGGCGTCTACCCGGGCACGGTCGGTGGCAAGACGGGCTTCACCGACCAGGCGCGGCAGACGTACGTCGGCGTGGCCGAGCGCGACGGCCGCCGGCTCGCGGTGACCCTGCTCGGCGCGGAGACCGCCCCGCTGGGCAGCCTGGGCGAGGCGTCCGCCCTGCTCAACTGGGGTTTCGATCTCCCCGAGGGCGCGTCGGTCGGCGAGCTGGTCGGGCCGGAGGAGAAGACGTACGACCAGCCCGTGGTCCCGGTCAAGGGCGAGCGGCAGGCCGAGGAGTCATCGTCGCTGTCGTGGCCCGCCGGCCTCGGCCTCGGCGCGGCCCTAGCCTTCGCCGTCCTGGTCCTGACGATCCCATGGTGGCGCCGGGCCGCCCGCCGGGAAGCCCGCGAACGGTAGGGCGCCGGCTCGGGACGGTCCGGGGCCCCGCGGGTTGCGGGGCCCCCGGCATGTGAGGATGCCGCCCATGCGTGCGGTGATCTTCGACGAGTTCGGTGCCCGGCCCGAGGTCCGCGACGTCCCCGACCCGGTGGCGCCGCCCGGCAGCGCGGTCATCCGGGTCGAGGCCACCGGGTTGTGCCGCAGCGACTGGCACGGCTGGCAGGGACACGACCCCGACATCCGGCCGCCACACGTCCCCGGTCACGAGTTCGCCGGGGTCGTCTCGGCGGTCGGTGCGGGCGTACGCGGCTGGCGGGTCGGCGACCGGGTGACCGCGCCGTTCGTCTGCGCCTGCGGCCGGTGCCCGGCCTGCCTGGCGGGCGACCAGCAGGTCTGCGAACGGCAGACCCAGCCGGGCTTCACCCACTGGGGCTCGTTCGCCGAGTACGTGGCGGTGCACGACGCCGAGGTCAACCTGGTCCGGCTTCCGGACGACCTGGACTACCCGGCCGCGGCGGCGCTCGGCTGCCGGTTCGCCACCGCGTTCCGGGCCGTGGTGGGCCAGGGGCGGGTGGCCGCGGGCGAGTGGGTAGCGGTGCACGGCTGCGGCGG
>NZ_QGSW01000067.1:0-16886 GCF_003176715.1 Micromonospora sp. S4605 | reverse complement strand
CTGCTACGTTCCCCGCAGCCTGCGCCGGTAACGCCGGCCCCGCGCCGCCCTGACCACCGGCCCCGCAGGTTCGGGTGCATCTGTTGTCGCTGGAACGACAACAGATGCACCCAGTCTTCTCTCCAGGCGTGGGGTCCCCTGCGGCGTGCCCGCCGCACTCCGTGGCCGGGCCGGCGTTACCGGCGCAGGCTGCGGGGAACGTAGCAGGCTGACGAAGGAGGACGCTCATGACCAATCCGACCTCGGCCTGGCGTCCCGGGATGCCTGGCGGTGACACCCTCCCCACCGGCCCGGCGGGCCGGCTGGCGGCGCCCAGCGGCGACGGGCACGGGCCGGAGACGGGCCCGCCCACCGTGACGATCGGCTCGTATCCGGACTATCCGTCCGCCCAGCGGGTGGTGGACTACCTGGCGGACAACCGGTTCCCGGTGGAGCACAGCGCCATCGTGGGCACCAACCTCACCCTGGTCGAGACGGTGCTCGGCCGGATGACCACCGGCCGGGCCGCGCTGGTCGGCGCCGGCACCGGGGCCTGGTTCGGCCTGTTCATCGGGCTGCTCTTCGGCATCTTCACGGTGGGCAACTGGCTCGCGGTGATCCTGGTCGGGCTGGTGATCGGCGCCATCTGGGGCGCGGTCTTCGGGGCGGTGGCGCACGCGATGACCGGCGGCCAACGCGACTTCACCTCGGCCAGCTCGCTGCGCGCCGGCCAGTACGCCGTCATCGTCGACGTCCAGTTCGCCGAGCAGGCCCGTCAACTGCTGGGCCGGATGCACCTGACCGGGGAGCGTCAGCAACCGGCCTGAGCCCCCAGTACGACCATCCGACGGCCCCGGGGCATTCCGGGGCCGTCGTCGTGTGCCGCCACCCGATGCCGGCGCCGCGCGGAGCCGGTCAGCGGTCGGTGGCCAGCCGGGCGTGCAGGCGCTCGTCGTGGCGGCGCCCGTTGCCGTACCCGGCCACGTCTTTCAAAGCTGCATAACCTGCCGCCAGCACGGCTCACCGCAAGCAGAACGCTCCTGCGGAGAAGCACTAGTCAAAATTTGAAAGAGTGCTACTCTTACGACGTGACCGAGAGCCTGGACCGCACCCGCCTCACCGCCTGGCGCGCGTACATCGAGGCCAGCCAGCGGCTCTTCACCCAGCTGGAGGACGACCTGCGCGCCGACAGCGAGTTGAGCTTCGCCGACTACCACGTGCTGGTGCTGCTCTCCGAGGCGCCCGGGCAGCGGCTGCGGATGGGCGACCTGGCCAGCCGGTTGGTCTTCTCGCCGAGCCGGCTGACGTACCAGATCTCCTCCATGCAGAAGCGCGGCCTGGTGGCCCGGCAGCCCTGTCCGGACGACCGGCGCGGCAGCGAGGCCGTGCTCACCGCCGCCGGGCTGCTCACCCTGCGCGAGGCCGCACCGCACCACCTGAAGTCCGTCCGCACTCACCTGATGGACGACCTCGACGACGCCGAGGTCGCCTGCCTCACCCGGGTCTTCGAGCGGCTCGGCCGGCGCCTGCGCGCCGGACGTGACGCGTCGACCACTCCCGGCGACAGCGACAGTTAAGGAGCCCCGCGATGCCCGCCATCACCGTCGACAACGTGCTCGTCCTGCCCCGCCTGCCGCGGCTCGACGAGTCCACCACCTTCCGGCCGGTCCGCCGGCTGACCACCGCGCCGAGCGGCTACGAGGGCGAGGGCTTCCCGGTCCGTCGGGCCTTCGCCGGGGTCCCGCTGAGCGAGCTGGACCCGTTCATCCACCTCGACCAGATGGGCGAGGTCGACTACGCCCCGGGCGAGCCGAAGGGCACGCCGTGGCACCCGCACCGCGGCTTCGAGACGGTGACGTACATCATCGACGGCGTCTTCGACCACCAGGACTCGCACGGTGGCGGCGGCACCATCACCGACGGCGACACCCAGTGGATGACCGCCGGCAGCGGGCTGCTGCACATCGAGGCTCCGCCGGAGCACCTGGTGGTCAGCGGCGGGCTGTTCCACGGCACCCAGCTCTGGGTCAACCTGCCCCGGGTGGCCAAGATGATCCCGCCGAAGTACCAGGACATCCGTGGCCGGGAGGCCGCCCTGCTCACCACGCCGGACGGCGGCGCGCTGATCCGGGTGATCGCTGGCGAGATCGCCGGGCACCGGGGGCCGGGCACCACGCACACCCCGATCGCCGTCACGCACGTGACGGTCCAGCCGGGGGCGCAGGTCGACCTGCCGTGGCGGCCGGACTTCAACGCCCTGGTCTACGTGCTGGCCGGGCGCGGCACGGTCGGCGCGGACGCCCGCCCGGTGCACACCGGCCAACTCGCCGTGCACGGGCCGGGCGACGCCCTCCGCTTCGCCGCCGACGCCCGGCAGGACAGCCACACCCCGGCGCTGGAGCTCTACATCATGGGCGGCGAGCCGATCCGGGAGCCGGTGGCGCACTACGGCCCGTTCGTGATGAACAGCCGGGACGAACTGATCCAGGCGGTCGAGGACTTCCAGGCCGGACGGCTCGGCGTGATCCCGGCGCAGCGGCTGCCGCACACCGGGGGCCAGGGCCCGCGGCCCTGACCTTCGCCGTTACGGAGCGCCCCGGCCACGCCGGGGCGCTCACCGCCGTCGCGGGTGCGGGATTCAGGACACGGCGAATATGCCGGCGACGCCGAGGATCACCATCACCAACACGGCCACCAGCGCCCCCCGCTCGCCCTCCACCGCCTGCTCGCGGTACTCGGTCACGGAGTTCGTCGTCTCGCCGGGCATGGTGTGGCCTCCTCGGTGGTTCGCGTCGGTTCGGGGCGGGTGTGCCGGGGTGGCCGCCGGTCAGCGGGTGTCTGCCGGCGTGCGGACCTCCGGCGGGGGTCCTACCGTGAGGTTGTCGACCTCGGGAGGGCTGGAGCGGTGGCGCTGCGGGACTGGTTCCTCACCGCACCGGAACGTGCCAACCCGGTGTCAGAGTTACCCATCTGGACCAGCGGAAACCTCGCCGAGCCGTTAATTCACGGCGCCGCGTACTTCGACCGGCTGGTCGACGAGGTGGAGGCGCTCGAGGCCGGCGACCACCTCTTCTTCACCGACTGGCGGGGCGACCCCGACCAGCGGCTGCGCCCGGACGGCCCGACCGTGGCCCAGCTGTTCGCCCGGGCCGCGCAGCGCGGGGTCGTCGTCAAGGGGCTGATCTGGCGGTCCCACCTCGACGCGCTGACGTACAGCGAGGCGGAGAACCGCACCCTCAGCGAGGCGGTCTCCGCGGCCGGCGGCGAGGTGCTGCTGGACCAGCGGGTCCGCCGGGGCGGGTCGCACCACCAGAAGTTGGTGGTGCTCCGGCACCCGGGCGCGCCGGAGCGGGACGTGGCGTTCGCCGGCGGGATCGACCTGTGCCACAGCCGGCGCGACGACGTGGTGCACCACGGTGACCCGCAGGCGGTACAGATGTCGGCCCGCTACGGCGACCGGCCGCCCTGGCACGACGTGCAGCTCGCGGTCCGCGGCCCGGCGGTCGGGGCGCTGGACCGGGTGTTCCGCGAGCGGTGGACCGACCCGATGCCGCTGGACTCGGAGAACCCGATGGCCTACCTGCGGGACCGGCTGCGCGGGGCGGACCTGCGCCCCGACCCGCTGCCCGGACAGCCGGCCGACCCGCCGTCCCGCGGCCCGCACCACATCCAGCTGCTGCGCACCTATCCCGCGGTGCGGCCCCGGTACTCCTTCGCCCCGGACGGGGAGCGGACGGTGGCCCGCGGCTACACCAAGGCGGTCCGCCGGGCCCGCCGGCTGATCTACCTGGAGGATCAGTACCTCTGGTCGCACGAGGTGGCCGAGCTGTTCGCCCGGGCACTGCGCGACAACCCGGACCTGCACCTGGTGGCAGTGGTCCCGCGCTACCCCGATGTGGACGGCCGGCTGGCGCTGCCGCCGAACACCGTCGGCCGGGAGCAGGCGCTGTCGCTGTGCGAGCGGGTCGCGCCGGACCGGGTGCACGTCTTCGACGTGGAGAACCACGCCGGCGTGCCGGTGTACGTGCACGCCAAGGTCTGCGTGGTCGACGACGTCTGGGCCAGCGTGGGCAGCGACAACTTCAACCGCCGGTCGTGGACGCACGACAGCGAGCTGTCCTGCGCGGTGCTCGACGAGACGCGCGACGAGCGGGCCCCGACCGACCCGGCCGGGCAGGGCGACGGGGCCCGGGTCTTCGCCCGGGAGCTGCGGTTGCGCCTGTTGCGCGAGCACCTGGACCGGGATCCGGACGGCGGCGGCGACGCCGATCTGCTCGACCCGGCCGACGCGGTGGCCGCGATCACGGCCGCCGCCGAGGCGCTGCAGCGGTGGTACGACGGCGGCCGGGTGGGCCGCCGTCCGCCGGGCCGGTTGCGCCCGCACCGCCCGGAACGGCTGCGCTGGTACACCCGCGCCTGGGCGCTACCGGCGTACCGGCTGGTCTACGACCCGGACGGCAGGCCGCTGCGGGCGCGACGGGCCGGCACCTGGTGAACCGGCGCCGGCCGCTCGCCGCCGCGCTGCGCCAGCACCCGCTCCGCCGGTGCGCCGACCGGCCCGGCGGGCGCGCCCCGGCCGCCGGGGTGGACGGTGAAGCCGCCGGGATAGGCGAACGAGGCGCGCGGCGCGTAGAACCCGAAGCCGATGGTGAGCGGGTTGGCCGGCCGGAGCGCGTAGGTGGAGTGCCCGGGCTCGAGGAACTCCACCGACTCGATCACGAACGAGGTGACCGGCTCGGCGACGTACGGGTACACCGAGCTGAGCAGTTGGTCGTCGCGGGCGGTGAAGTACCGGTGGTGCCCGCTGCTGATCACGCTGCCGGTCTCCCCCACCTGGCACCGGGCCCGGATCAGCGGCACCCCGTCGATCTCCGTCTCGGCGACCAGGGTGCCGCCACGCACCTCGATGGTGGTCCGGCCGAGCGACGTCGGCGCGCCGCGGGCGACGGCGTACTCGCGGACCCGCCGGCTGGAGGTGACGTAGTGCGTCCACCAGCCGCCGGCGTTCTCGCCGCCGGGCGCGTCCACCCCGCTCAGCGACACCCCCACGTAGGTCAGCGAGTACGCCCCGAAGCCGGAGGTCTGGCTGTCGTCCTCGACCACGTACTGGTTCATGAAGACCTGCCGGTCCGGCTGCGCGCGCAGCCCCGGCGGCACCAGCGCGGCGACCGCGTCCGGGTCGGCCGGCAACCAACTGAAGAAGAGCGTGCGGCTGTTCACCACGAGCTGGGGAGCGGCTGGATCGAGCACGACGCCTCCGAACCGGACGATGTACAGGCGACGCTAGGCCGGTCCCGTCGATGGGACAACGACGGAAAGTCGACACTCCTGCCGACTTGTCGGGTTCCCGGCTGCCCGGTCGGCGGGTCCGGGTGACCGAGCGGTGACCGACGGCGGATGTCCGGCCGGCGCCGCGTCGGTCGTCCGAACCGGTAATCACCCTCACAATCGCTCCGCACTATGCCCGGTTTGCTCCCTTGATGGCGCAAAATAACTTAAGTACATCGTACTTTCGGCTAGCTTTGGCCAAGCCGATCAGGCTAAGGTGAGTCCCGAACGGCCCATCTGAAGCTAAACCAAAGCGTCACGTCTCATATCCGCGGACGAGGTGCAGGGAGGACCACCCATGACCGCGCCAACGATCAGCGAGCAGGCGACGAGCGCACCCACCACGGAGAAGCTCGACCCGCGAGCGCTCACCGACAGCGCCGCCGACCTGCTGAACGCGATGGCCGCACTGCCCGCCAACCACCCGTCGCGAGCCGCGCTGCGCGACCGGGCGATCGAGGCCTGGCTGCCGCTGGCCAACCACCTCGCCCACCGCTACAGCGGGCGCGGCGAGCCCACCGACGACCTGGCGCAGACCGCCGCCGTCGGCCTCATCAAGGCCATCGACAAGTTCGACCCGTCCCGTGGCGTCGACTTCGCCGGCTACGCGATCCCCACCATCATCGGTGAGCTCAAGCGGCACTTCCGGGACCGCACCTGGGACATCCGGGTGCCCCGCCGCCTGCAGGAGCTGCGGCTGGCCATCTCCGACGCGAACAGCACCCTGCTGCAGACCCTCGGCCGCTCGCCGACGGTCGCCGACATCGCCGCCCACCTCAAGATCACCGAGGAAGAGGTGCTGGAGGGCCTGGAGGGTGCCCGCGCCTACAACGCGGTGTCGCTGTCCACCCCGACCGGCGACGGCGACCGCGCCACCGAGCTGGGCGACATGCTCGGCGGCGAGGACGGCGAGTTCGAGCTGGCCGAGTTGCGGGTGGCCCTCGGCCCGGCGCTCGCCACCCTGGACGAGCGCGAGCAGAAGATCCTCACCCTGCGCTTCTACGGCAACCTCACCCAGTCGCAGATCGCCGAGCAGATCGGCGTCTCGCAGATGCACGTTTCCCGGCTGCTGGCTCGGGCGCTGACCAAGCTGCGCGGGCAGCTCGACGGCACCTACTGACGCCGGTGGTGGACGGTGGCCGGGTCGGCGGGCCCGGCCACCGTCGTGTCCGGCCACGGGCCGTCGGGTCACCGGCGACCCGACGGCCCGTGCGGTGCGGCCCGCCCGGCGGTCGGTCCCGACGTCGCCGGGTGCAACTGGCCCGGGGCCGGGCCCGACAGCGCCCGTGAGCCGCTCTCCCGGTCAGCGAGGCTCGCGCCACATCGGCCAGAACGGCGTGCCGTCGGGCAGCCGGAACGGCTCCGCCACCCGGTAGCCGTGCCGGGCGTACAGGTCGCGGCTGAGTTCGCTGCTGGCCTCCAGGTAGCCCGGCACGCCGTGGGCGTCCAGCCAGGCGTGGTGGTGCCGCAGCAGCGCCGTGCCGAGCCCCCGCCCCTGCCGCGCCGGCCGCACCGCGAGGAACGCCAGGTGGTGGTGGTCCGGATGCGGGTGGTTGGCGGCGAAGAGCTCGTCGAGGTGCGCGAAGCGTTCGGCCCACTCGCCGCAGGCCGCGGCGAGTCGGGCGGCGTAGTCCGCCGGCGGCGGCACCGGATCGCCGACCGAGGGGAACCAGACCGCCACCGCGTCCCGGTCCTCGGTGCCGTACACCAGGCCGTGCCGCATAGCGTGGTCGACCAGGATCTCGAAGTTGCGCGCCAGCACGGCCTGGCGTCGGGCGGCGTCGGGCACCAGCCACCGGGTCGCGTCGAGCACCAGGAACGCCTCCGCGATCCGCCCGGCCACCAGCGCCGTCTCCGCCGGTTCCAGCCGCCGCACGGCCACCTCGGCCGCCCGGGTCACCGCCGCACCGCCGTTCCGCCGTCGGCCACGCCGGCCCCGGCGGTTCCGTCGGTGCCGTCGGTGCCCGGCCCGGGCGCCACGTCCGCCGCCGCGCTCTCCGCGCCCAGCCCGATCCGGGCGTACGTCTGCGGCCGGCGCCGGCGCAGCAGCAGTGCCTGGAGCACGCCGAGCAGCGCGGCGGTCAGGTAGGCGACCGGGACCGCCCAGCGCAGCGGCGACTCCGGGGACACCCCGAGCAGGTCGGCGAAGTTGTCCACCGCGAGCGCCACGACGACCAGCAGCGCCAGGGTGGCCAGCCCGGGTGCGACCGCCCGGCGCCAGAGCGTCTCCGCCGCGCCGGAGCGGGCGAAGTAGGCGATCACCGCGACCGAGGTGGTGGCGATCAGCAGCAGCACCCCGAAGCCGCCGCTGGTGCCGCACCAGTAGAACAGCTGCACCACCGGGTCCCAGCCGTTGGCGGCGTAGAGCACGATCACCACCAGGCCGAGCGCGCTCTGCGCCAGCGACGCCGCCCGGGGCGCCCCGGTGCGCGGCGAGGTCTGCCCGAACACCCGGGGCAGCACCCGCTCCCGGCCGAGCGCGAAGGCGTACCGGGCGGTGGTGTTGTGGAACGAGATCATCGCGGCCAGCACCGAGGTCAGGAAGAGCGCCTGGCCGATGGTCACGGCGGTGTCGCCCAGGTGCGCGCCGGCCAGGTTGAAGATCAGCCCGACGCTCTGCTCGCCCGCCTCGGCGACGATCCGGTCCGGACCCACGGCCACCGTCATGCTCCAGGCGGAGAGCGCGTAGACCGCGGCGATGATGGCCACCGAGAGGTACGTGGCCACCGGCACCGTCCGCCGCGGGTCCCGGCTCTCCTCGCTGAACACCACCGCCGACTCGAAGCCGACGAAACCGAGGATGGCCAGCACCAGCACCGCGCCGACGCCGGGCACCGCCAGGTTCTCCGGGGAGAGGGCGGCGAGGCTGACCGAGCCGCCGGCCGGGTTGGCCAGCTGCCCGAGGTCGAAGACCAGGATCACCAGGATCTCGGCGACCAGCAGCGCGGCCAGCACCCGGCCGTTGACGTCGACCCGGAGCACGCCGAGCACACCGACCGTCGCCCACGCGGCCAGGGCCACCACCCACCAGTCCGGGTGCGCGCCGAAGAGCCGGTCCAGCACCGGCTCCGCCGCGGCGCCGATGGTGCCGTAGAGCCCTACCTGCAGGGCGTTGTAGGCGAGCAGGGCGACCCAGGCCGCGCCCACCCCGGCCGGGCGACCCAGCCCCCGGGAGACGTACGCGTAGAAGGCGCCGGCGTTGGCGACCCGGCGGGCCATCGCCACGTAGCCGACGGAGAAGAGCCCGAGCACCGCGGCGACCACCAGGAACGCCAACGGGATGCCGGTCACCCCGATGACCCCGTAGCCGGTGGTCACCACGCCGGCGACCACTGTCAGCGGCGCGGCGGCGGAGAGGACGAAGAAGATCACCGAGGGGATGCCGAGCCGGCCGCGGGCCAGCGCCGCGGAGACGTTGCTCGGACGTTCGATCGTTGCTGTCGGCATGGCGCTGCTCCGATTCGAGGGGAGGGGAAGGGGGATCAGGGCACGCCGCGCAGCACCGCGGCGCCGACCGCCGCCTCGGTCTGCGCGACCAGTTCCTTCAGTGGCGCGGGAAGCGCGGGAACGAGCAGGCTGAGCCGGTGGTGGGCGCGGGGCCCGGCGCTCCAGAGCACCTCGCGGGTGAGCCCGGCGGCGGAGATCAGGCCGAGCAGCAGCGCGTCCGGCACGGTCGGCGGTTCGGGGCGGTCCAGCAGGGCGCGCAGCCGGGTCGCCGGCCAGGCGGCCGCGTTGAGGTCGACCGGCCGGTAGCTGACCGTGGTACGCAGCAGCCGCCGGCTCTCCTGGCGGCGCAGCACCCCGGCCCGGGCCAGCCGCTCCCCCACCGCGCCGGCCGCGGTCTGCGCCAGGAAGCTCAACCACGTCCGCACGGCCCGGTGCTGGGGCTCCCCCATCAGCTGGTCGAGCACGGTGTGCGCCAGCGCGTCCGCCGGTGGCCGCCGGTCGAGCACCGTCACCTGCCCGGCCGCGACCGTGACGTGTCCATAGAGGACCAGCTCGCCCAGCAGGGCGCCGGCGAGACCGAGGCCGGTCGCCGTCGGGTTGAGCCGCGCCTTGCCGCGAGAGTCGTTGTGGGCGACCAGGAAGAACTCGTCGGCGGTGAGCAACGGCCCTCCCGGGGGTGTCCGTCCACAGTGCTCGCGATCCGGGAAAGGATGCACCCGCCGCTACCGCAATGCAACTCCCGGATCCGGTCGTTGCACTCCGTGCAGGCGCGACCTGCGGATCTTGTCGTGACAGACTCGGAGGGTGACCGCGAGCCCCACCGTCCGCCGCCGCCGTATCGCCCGGGAACTGCGCCAGTTGCGCGAGCGCGCGGGCATGACCCTGGACGTCGCCGCCCGGCAGTTGGACATGTCCAAGAGCAACCTGTCCCGGATCGAGACCGCCCAGATCGGCATCAAGCCGCGCGACGTGCGGGCCGCGCTGGCGCTCTACCGGGTCACCGGCGCCGACGCCGAGGCGCTCATCGAGATCGCCCGCGGCGCCCAGCAGCGCGGCTGGTGGCAGAAGTACAGCGACGTCCTGCCGGACTGGTTCGAGTTCTACGTCGGACTAGAGGCCGAGGCGGCGACGCTGCGGACGTACGAGGCCGAGGCGGTGCCCGGGCTGCTGCAGACCGAGGCGTACGCCCGGGAGGTCTACCGGCTGACCGCAGGCGAGGAGGGCATCGAGCGCAAGGTCGCCGCCCGGATGCACCGGCAGAACGTGCTGCACCGGGAGAACCCGGTCGAGCTGTCGGTGGTGCTGAACGAGGCGGTGCTGTGCCGGCCGGTCGGCGGGAACGCCGTGATGGCCGCCCAACTGGCGCACCTCGGCCGGATAGCTCGACTACCGAACGTGACCGTCCAGGTACTTCCGTTCACCGCCGGCGGGCACCCCGCGATGAACTCGCCCTACGTCGTGCTGACCTTTCCGGACACTGCCGACGCCGCCGTGGTCTACCTGGAAAACCTCAGCACAGGGCTGGCTCTGGAGGAAGCGGCTCAGGTCCGCGGGTATAGCCTGGTGCACGAGGAGCTGTGCCGGATGGCACTGCCTCCGGCGGCGTCGTTGGCCCGCCTGGAGGAGGCTTCTCGTCACTTTGCGTGACCGCATCGGCTGCGGCACGCCGGCACAGACGAGGGGTACCGCGAATGACCGCGCTCGACCTGACCCGGGCCCAGTGGCGCACCAGCACGCGCAGCGTGGGCAACGGCAACTGCGTCGAGGTCGCCGCCGCCGACGATCGGGTCGCCGTGCGGGACAGCAAGGACCGGGGCGGGCCGGTGCTGGCCTTCGGGCGGCCGGCCTGGCACGCCTTCCTCGCCGGCCTGCCCGGGGTACGCGCCGACTGACGCCCGCCGCGCGGTGCGAGACTGGGCCGTGCTCCGCGACGTCTCCCTCGACCTGCCGGTCCGGCCGGCGCTGCCGGACCTGGTCGCGGCGCTGCGGGCGACCGGGGCCGGGGTGCTGGTGGCGCCGCCGGGCACCGGCAAGACCACGCTCGCCCCGCTGGCCGTGGCCGACGAGGTGCCCGGCCGGGTGCTGATCGCCCAGCCGCGCCGGGTGGCCGCCCGGGCGGCGGCGCACCGGATGGCCACGCTGCTCGGCGAGCGGGTCGGCGACCGGATCGGGTACGCGGTCCGCGGTGAGCGCCGGGTCGGCCCGCGTACCCGGGTCGAGGTGGTGACGACCGGGCTGCTGGTGCGCCGGCTGCACCACGACCCGGAGCTGGCGGGCACCGGCGCGGTGCTGCTCGACGAGTGCCACGAGCGCCACCTCGACGCCGATCTGGCGCTCGCGTTCACGGTCGAGGCCCGCGCCGCGCTCCGCCCGGACCTGTGGCTGCTGGCGATGTCCGCCACCCCGGAGGCGGACCGGTTCGCCGCGCTGCTCGGCGGCGAGGCCGGCCCGGCGCCGGTGGTCCGGGTCCCGGCGGCCCTGCACCCGGTGACCCGGATCTGGGCCCCGCCACCCCGGCCGGTGGCCGCGCCCGGCGCCGGACCGGTCGACCGGGCGCTGCTCGACCACGTCGCGGCCACCGTCCGGCAGGCGCTGCGCGAGCGCGACGGGGACCTGCTGGTCTTCCTGCCCGGGGCGGGCGAGATCGCCGCCGTCGCCGCCCGGTTGGCCGACCTGCGCGACGAGGTGGCCGTCCTGGCGCTGCACGGCCGGCAGCGCGGCGCCGAGCAGGACGCCGCGCTGCGACCGGCCGACCGGCGGCGGGTGGTGCTGGCGACAGCGGTGGCGGAGAGCAGCCTGACCGTGCCCGGGGTGCGGGTGGTGGTGGACGCCGGGCTGGCCCGGGTGGCCCGCACGGACCTGGCCCGCGGGCTCGGCGCGCTGGTCACCGTGCCGGTGTCCCGGGCGGCGGCCACCCAGCGGGCCGGCCGGGCCGGCCGGGAGGCGCCCGGGTACGTCTACCGCTGCTGGTCGGCGGCCACCCACGAGCGGCTGGCCGCCCAGCCGGCGCCGGAGATCGCCACCGCCGACCTGACCGGGTTCGCGCTGGAGCTGGCGGCCTGGGGGCGACCGGACGGCACCGGGCTCGCCCTGCCCGACCCGCCGCCGGCGGCGGCGCTGGCGGTGGCCCGGGACACCCTCGCCGCCCTCGGCGCTGTCGACCCGGACGGCCGGATCACCGACCGGGGCCGGGCAATCGCCGCGGTCGGCACCCATCCCCGGCTGGCCCGGGCGCTGCTGGACGGCGCCGACCGGGTCGGCCCGGACCGGGCGGCCGAGGTCGTCGCGCTGCTCGCCGAGGACACCGTCGCCGGGCCGGGCGACGACCTGGCCGCCGCCTGGCGCCGGCTGCGCGCGGGCGCCGATCCCGGTGCCACCGCCCGGTGGCGGGCCGAGGTACGCCGGCTACGCGCCGCCCTGCCCGCCGAGGCGGAACCCGCCACCGGCCGGGACGGCCCGCGGGGCCGGCGACGGGCAGCGACGGCCGGCCGGGACCGGCTGCCGGACGACCTGGCCGCCGGGCTGCTGGTCGGGCTGGCCCACCCGGAGCGGCTGGCCCGGGCACGCCGGCCGGGCGGCTCGGCGTACCTGATGACCGGCGGCACCGCGGCGGAGCTGGCGCCCGGGTCGGCGCTGGCCGGGTCCGGCTGGCTGGCGGTCGCCGTCGCGGACCGCTCCCCCGGCGCGCCGACCGCCCGGGTTCGGCTGGCCACCCCGCTGGACGAGGCGACCGCCCGGGAGGCGGCCGGCCCGCTGCTGCGCACCGAACGGGAGGTCGCCTGGTCCGGGACCGACGTGGTGGCCCGCGAGGTGGTCCGGCTCGGCGCGGTCGAGCTGGTCGAGCGGCCGCTGGCCCGGCCCGACCCGGAGGCGGTCACCGCGGCCCTGCTCACCGGGCTGCGCCGGACCGGCCTCGGCCTGCTGGACTGGACGCCGTCGGCGCGGGCGCTGCGCGAGCGGCTGGTGTTCCTGCGCCAGGCGCTCGGCGCGGACTGGCCGGAGGTGACCGACGAGGCGCTGCTGGCCGCCGCACCCGACTGGCTCGGGCCGGAACTGGCCGCCGCGCGGCGCCGGGCCGATCTGGCCCGGGTGGACGTCGCCGCGGCGCTGCGCCGGCTGCTGCCGTGGGCGCAGGCGGCCCGGCTGGACGAGCTGGCCCCGGAACGCATCGCCGTGCCGAGCGGCTCGCGGATCCGGGTCGACTACGCCGACCCGGCCGCCCCGGTGCTCGCGGTGAAGCTCCAGGAGACGTTCGGCTGGCAGGACGCGCCGCGGGTGGCCGGCGGCCGGGTGCCGGTGCTGCTGCACCTGCTCTCGCCGGCCGGGCGGCCGGTGGCGGTCACCGCCGACCTGGCGTCCTTCTGGCGGTCCGGATACCCCCAGGTGCGCGCGGAGCTGCGCGGCCGCTACCCGCGCCACCCCTGGCCGGAGGACCCGACCACGGCCGAGCCCACCCGGCGCACCGCCCCGCGCCGCCGCTGAGCGGTGCCCACCGCGCCCGGGACTGCGGGCGCTCAGCCGGCCGGTTCACTCGGGCCCGCTCACTCCTCCACCACGTCGGCGATCACCACGGTGACGTTGTCCGGGCCGCCGGCGCGCAGCGCCAGGTCGATCAGCTTCCGGGCGCACTCGTCCCGGTCCGGCTGCTCGGCGAGCACCTCGGCGATGGTGTCCGGCCGGACCACGTTGGAGAGCCCGTCGCTGCACAGCAGCCAGCGGTCGCCGGCCCAGGGCACCATCGTGGCGTACGTCGGGGAGACCTCGTCGCCCTGCAACGCCTGGGTGACCACGGCCCGGCGAGGGTGGCTGCTGGCCTGGTCGGGGGTGATCAGGCCCTGGTCGACGAGCATCTGCACGTAGGTGTCGTCCCGGGTGATCTGCTTGAGCACCCCCTCCCGGTACAGGTAGGCCCGGGAGTCGCCGACATGGGCCAGCGCCAGGCAGCTGCCCGTCCGGGCGAAGAGCAGGGCGGTCAACGTGGTGCCCATGCCCTGCCGCTCCGGGTCCTCGCTGACCGCCTGGCGGATCCGCGCGGTGGCCAGCTCGATGCCGCTCTGCAGCGCGGCCACCAGAGCGTCCTCCGGGGTCTCCACATCCAGCGGGGCGACGGCGTCGATGGTGATCGCGCTGGCCAGGTCGCCGGCCGCCATTCCACCCATGCCGTCGGCGACGGCGACCAGCCAGGTCCCGGCGTGCAGGGCGTCCTGGTTCCCGCTGCGGATCAGCCCACGGTCGCTCGTTCCGACGGAACGCAGCTTCAGGGTCATGGGAGGCAGCCTGCCAGGAGAAGGGCGCAGTTGTCTCTAGGAGATCAGGACGGCCGGGCGTGGCGCGGCGAATCTCACTGCCGGCGGGGGCGGTTCGCCATCCAGGCGGATCGATTGACACGAGAGCCGACGGCTGGAACCATCGAGCCCGACCGCTGGGAGCGCTCCCAGGTCGCCACCGCCACCGCCGCACGTCCACCCCCCGCCGTCCCGGAAGGACACCCCCGTGACGCCATCCCGACGCCGCCTCGCGTTGCTCGCCGCGGCCACCACCCTGGCGCTGGCCGGCGGCACCGCCGCCCCGGCCCAGGCCGATCCCCCACCAGACGCCCCCGAGCAGATCGACAACGGCGATTTCAGCGCCGGTGTCTCCCCCTGGTTCTCCTACGGCACCGGCCCGCTCGCGGTGACCGACGGCCGGCTCTGCGCCACCGTCCCCGGCGGGCTGGCCAACCCGTGGGACGCCGGCATCGGCCAGGACGGGGTGCCGCTGCTCGCCGGATCCGAGTACACCCTCGGCTTCGACGTCGCCGCCACCCCCGGCACCCCGGTCACCGCCGTGCTGCAACTGGGCAGCGCCCCCTACACCACGTACGCCAGCCTGACCGCCACCGCCACGGGCACCGCCCAGCGGTTCGAGAAGACCTTCACCGCGCCGGCCGACAACCCGACCGCCCAGCTCATCTTCCAGGTCGGCGGCAGCGCCGACGAGCAGACCGTCTGCCTGGACGACGTGTCGCTGCGCGGCGGCGAGCCGCCCGAGCCGTACGAGCCGGACACCGGCCCACGGGTCCGGGTCAACCAGGTCGGCTACCTGCCCGGTGGCCCGAAGCACGCCACCGTGGTCACCGAGGCGACCGACCCGCTGCCGTGGGAGCTGCGCTCCGCCGCCGGCACCGTGCTGGCCACCGGCGACAGCACCCCGCGCGGGGTGGACGCCGCCTCCGGCCAGCGCGTGCACACGGTGGACTTCTCCGCGTACCGCACCGCGGGGGCCGGGCTGACGCTGACCGTCGACGGCGAGACCAGCCACCCGTTCGACATCTCCGGCACCCTCTACGACGGGCTGCGCGCCGACTCGCTCCAGTTCTTCTACGCCCAGCGCAGCGGCATCGCCATCGACGGCGACCTGCTCGGCCCGGCGTACGCCCGCCCGGCCGGGCACCTGGGTGTGGCGCCCAACCAGGGCGACACCGACGTGCCCTGCCAGCCCGGCGTCTGCGACCACCGGCTGGACGTGCGCGGCGGGTGGTACGACGCCGGCGACCACGGCAAGTACGTGGTCAACGGCGGTATCGCCACCTACCAGCTGCTGAACACCTTCGAGCGGACCAAGACCGCGCGCACCGCCGGCGGCGGCGCGGGGCTCGCCGACGGCACGCTGCGGGTGCCCGAGCGCGGCAACGGCGTGCCGGACATCCTCGACGAGGCCCGCTGGGAACTGGAGTTCCTGCTGCGCATGCAGGTGCCGGCCGGCGAGCCGCTGGCCGGGATGGCCCACCACAAGGTGCACGACCGGAACTGGACCGGGCTGCCGCTGCTGCCGCACGACGACCCGCAACCCCGCGAGCTGCACCCGCCATCCACCGCCGCCACCCTCAACCTGGCCGCCACCGCCGCCCAGTGCGCCCGGCTCTACGCCCCGTACGACGCGGCCTTCGCCGGCCGGTGCGCCACGGCGGCGCGGACCGCGTACGCCGCGGCCGAGGCCAACCCGACCCGCTACGCGGACCCGCAGGACGGCAACGGGGGTGGCGCCTACAGCGACGGCGACGTCAGCGACGAGTTCTACTGGGCCGCGGTCGAGCTGTTCCTGACCACGGGCGAGCAGCCCTACCTGGCCGACCTGACCGCGTCCCCGCACCACACCGGTGAGGTGTTCGGCGCCCAGGGCTTCGGCTGGGGCAGCACCGCCGCGCTCGGCCGGCTCGACCTGGCCACCGTGCCGAACGCGCTGCCCGCCGCCGACCTGGCCCGGGTACGCGCCTCGGTGAGCGCCGCCGCCGACACCCACCTGGCCACCCTGAACGGCCAGGCCTACGGGCTGCCCATGCCCGGCGACCGGGGCAGCTACTTCTGGGGCGCGAACAGCAACATCATCAACAACGCGGTGGTGCTGGCCACCGCGTACGACCTGACCGGGGACGCGCGGTACCGCGACGGCGCGGTGCAGGCGATGGACTACCTCCTCGGCCGCAACGCGCTGAACATCTCGTACGTGACCGGCTGGGGTGACCGGACGGCCCGCAACCAGCACAGCCGGATCTTCGCCAACCAACTGGACCCGGCGCTGCCCAACCCGCCGGCCGGCTCCCTCGCCGGCGGCGCGAACGCCAACCTCGAGGACCCGTTCGCCGCGCAACTGCTCGCCGGCTGCGCGCCGATGTTCTGCTACGTCGACGACATCAACTCGTACGCGACCAACGAGGTGGCGATCAACTGGAACTCGGCGCTGGCCTGGATCGCCTCGTTCCTGGCCGACCAGGGCGACGCGGCGGCGGTGCCGGCCGCCACCTGCACGGCCACGTACACCAACTACGGCACCTGGCACGGCGGCACCGGCTTCACCGCCCAGGTGACCATCCGCAACACCGGCCCGACGCCGGTGCAGGGCTGGACCGCCCGGTTCGCCTTCACCGGTGACCAGAAGGTGCGCGAGGCGTGGCTGGCCAGGGTGACCCAGGCCGGTGCCACGGTGACCGCCCGGAACGAGTCGTACAACGCCCGGATCAACCCGGGCGGCACGGTGACCTTCGGGTTCAACGCGGTGACCGGCGGCGGCGCCAACCCGGCGCCCGGCCTGATCACCGTCAACGGCGCCCCCTGCACCGCCGGCTGACCCCCGCGCCGCCGGGCGGTGGTGGC
>NZ_QGSW01000170.1:0-16979 GCF_003176715.1 Micromonospora sp. S4605 | reverse complement strand
GGGTGGCGTCGGCCGGGACGGTGGTCGGGACGGGTGGGGTGCGGCGGGCGCGGGCGCCGCCCAGCACCACCACGGCGACGCCGACCAGCAGCAGCGCCAGCCCGGGCAGCGCGGTGGCCCGGGGCAGTTGCCCCAGCCAGGCCCAGCCGATCAACGCGGCGCCGGGGGCCTCCAGCAGGATCAGCACGCTGACCGTGGTGGCCGTGACCCGCCGCAGCGCGTAGTTGAACATCGAGTGGCCGAGCAGTTGGGCGCCGGCCACCAGCGCCAGGATCGCCAGCCAGGTGCCGGTGTCGAAGCCGCCCAGCGGCAGCCCGCCGGCCAGGCAGATCACCAGCAGGATCACCGTGCAGACCCCGTAGCAGACGGTGGTGTACGTGGTGGTGCTGACGGTGGCCCGGGCCCGCTCACCGAACGCGGTGTACACGGCGGCGAACAGCCCGCCGGCCACCGCGAGCAAATCACCGGCGAAGGCCCGGCCGGAGACGGCAAAGTCCGCCCCGCTGGCCAGCACCGCCCCGCCGACCGCCACCCCGATCCCGGCCCAGACCACCAGCGGCAGGCGTCTGCCCTGCCCCCGGGCGATCAGCCCCTGCCAGACCGGCTGGGTGGCGCCCAGCGCCGTCGCGGCGGCCACCGAGGTGAGCTGGGCGCTCGGCATCCAGGTGGCGAAGTGGGCGGCCAGCGCGACGCCGGAGAGCACGCAGGCCCAACCCGCGCGCCGGCCCGCCCCGACCGTCAGCGATCGCAGCTCGGCCCGGCGGCGGGTCAACGCGACCGGGCCGAGCACGGCGACCGAGAGCAGGTTGCGCCAGAACGCGATCGCCAGGGCGGGCGCGGCCGCGAACGCGACCAGCGGTGCGGACGACGACACGGCGACCACGGCGAGGGCGAGCGCCCCGGTGGTCAGCGGGTCGAGCGGCGGGCGATGTTCGGACGGCACGGGGAGCAATCCTCACATGACTCGGGTCACCACGGACCGTCATCACTCGGTTACGATCGTGCGGTCCGCCGGCGACCCCTCGACCGCCCGGAGGCGTTCCCCCATGCCCACCTACCAGGCGGTGCTCTTCGACTTCTTCGGCACGCTCACCCGCTCGGTGCAGCGCGGCGCGGCGCACCGGTGCATCGCCGAGCTGCTCGGCTGCCCGACCGACACGCTGGTCGAGGTGCTCGATCGCAGCTACTACCAGCGGGCCAGCGGGCGGTTCGGCAACGCCGAGGCCACCCTGCGCTGGGTCTGCGAGCAGGCCGGCGTACACCCCTCGGACGGCGCGGTGCGGGCCGCGGTGGCCTCCCGGCACCGGGCGGTACGCGCGGACACCCGGCTGCGCGACGACGCGGCGGCGGTGCTTGTCGCACTGCGCGAGCGGGGGCTGCGGACCGGCCTGATCAGCGACTGCACTCATGAACTTCCGGCGTTCCTGCCGCAACTGGCGATCGCCCCGCTGCTCGACGTGCGGGTCTTCTCGGTGCAGGTCGGCCGCTGCAAGCCGGATCCAGCGCTCTACCTGGCGGCCTGCCACCGGCTCGGGCTGACCCCGGCGGACTGCCTCTACGTCGGCGACGGCGGCAGCCAGGAGCTGACCGGGGCGGAACGGGCCGGCATGACCGCGGTGCGGCTGGCCGCGCCGGATCTGGTCGGGCACATGGTGTTCAACGCCGACACCTGGGACGGGCCGGTGCTGCGCTCGCTGACCGAGGTGCTCGACCTGGTCACCCCGGCGGCGGTGCCGGCGTGACGCGTCGGCGGCCGGTTCGGGCCGGGTCGTCGGGCCGGACCGGACCGTCGGATCGGGTCAGTCGTCAGGCCGATCCGGACCGTCAGGGCCAGGTCGTCGGGCCGGGTCGGGCCGTTTCGAAACGGGCCCGGTCAGCGGCGGCGGACCCGGTGCAGCCGGAACGGCTTGCGGGTCGCCCGGACCACCGGCGCCTGCCGGGGCTCCGCGGCCAGTGAACCGTCGGGCAGCCCGGCCCCGGCGACCGGCTCCCCGGCCGGGGTCAGCCGGATCAGCGCGCAGCCCTCGGCGGCCCACCGGGCGATCTGGTCGGTGGCGCTGCCCCGGCCGTTCAGCCGCTTGCCGGCGACCAGCGGCGCTGCGGTCTCCCAGGTCTCGCTGCCCGGGGCCACCCGCTCCACCCGGGCCGGCCAGGTGACGATCCGGCCACCGTGGTCGCCGCGCAGCGTCACCCGCGCCTCGGTCGCCTCGGCCAGCCCGGGTGCGGACTGCTCACCCGGCCCGCTCACCACGAAGAGCGCGCCCTCCAGCGGTACGCACCACAGCGCGAGCGCGGGGCCACCGGGCACGGCGACCCAGGCCACCGCGGCCTTCTTCATCGCCTCGTCGACCAGGGGCGGGCTGCTGCGCTCGGGCTCGTCGCTCACTCCGGCATCCTCCCGCACCCGGGCCGTCGGCGTCAGCCGACGAACGGCGGCACCATGATCTCGCCCCGGGCCACCGGCATCACGTGGCCCGCGACTGTCGCGCCGACCGCCACCCCGCCGGCCGCCGTCACGGTGCAGGCCAACGAGGACGGACGGTTGATCTCGACCCCCTGCACCACGTCGTACGACGAGCGGCCCTCGCCGGGCAGCAGGCCACTGGCGACCAGCCAGACCCCGAGGCCGAGCGCGGCCGACCCGGTGGCCGGGTCCTCCGGCACGCCGAGCCCCGGCACGAAGACCCGGGTGTGCGCGGTTTGCGAGTCGGCGTCCCAGGAGAAGACGCTGACGTGCTCCACGCCGTACCGCTGCGCCGCCGCCGCGTTCACCCGTGCCCGGGCCACCGCGTCCGGACGCACCGGCAGGTAGGGGAACTCCAGCCCGCAGCCGGCCACCCGGGGCGCCGGGCCGACGTGGTCGTCCGCGCTCAGCCCGGCCATCTCCAGCAGCGGCTCCGGGTCCAGCTCGGGGCCGAGGGTGGGGGTGCCGCCGGTCAGCGTGGCCCCGGTCGCCGTCACCTGGATCGGCAGCACCCCGGCGCCGCACTCCTGAGTGACCTGCCCCACACCGAACATTCCCCGGCGGCTGGCCGTGACCGCCGCGCCGACGCTGGGGTGCCCGGCGAACGGCAGTTCCTCGACCGGGGTGAAGATCCGCGCCCGGTAGGTGGCGCCGACCTGGGTGGGTGGCAGCACGAACACCGTCTCGGACAGGTTGAACTCCAGCGCGAGCGCCTGCATCTGTTCGGTGGCCAGCCCTTCGGCACCGAACACCACGGCCAGCGGGTTGCCGGCGAACGGGCGGTCGGTGAAGACGTCCACGATCTCGTACGCCAAGGTCGACATGTTGATAAACACTAGGCGCTTAGGCTGGTGCCCGTGAGCACGCCGACCCGGGTCTACCTCGCCCGTCTCGCCGGCGTCGCCGTCTTCGACCCCAACGGCGACCAGGTGGGCCGGGTACGCGACGCGGTGGCCCGGTTGCGGCCGACCCAGCGCCCGCCGGAGGTGGTGGGCCTGGTCGCCGAGATGCCGATGCGCCGGCGGATCTTCCTGTCGATCAACCGGATCACCTCGATCGACGCCGACGCGGTGGTGCTCGGCACCGGCACGCTCAACCTGCGCCGCTTCGAGAAGCGCCCGAACGAACTGCTGGTGCTCCAGGAACTGCTCGACCGGCGGGTGCAGGTCGATCCGGGCGGCCAGGCCGGCACGGTGGTCGACGTGGCGATGGAGTGCAGCCGCGGCGGCGAGTGGTCGCTGAGCCGGGTGGCGGTACGCGAGCAGACCGGCCGGCTGAGCCGGCGCGGCAACCTGCAGCAGGTCGAGTGGGAGCGGGTCCGCGGGTTGAGCGGCATCGCCGACACCCGGGGCACCGCCAACCTGCTCGCCGTGCTGGAGGACATGCGCCCCGCCGACCTGGCCAACGCGTTGCAGGACCTGCCCGACGCGCGGCGCAACGAGGTGGCCGCCGCCCTCGACGACGAGCGGCTCGCCGACGTGCTCAGCGAACTGCCCGAGCACGACCAGGTGGAGATCCTGGCGGCGCTGGACCGGGAGCGGGCCGCGGACGTGCTGGAGGAGATGGACCCGGACGACGCCGCCGACCTGCTCAGCGAGCTCACCCCGCCGGAACAGGACGTGCTGCTCGACCTGATGCAGCCGGACGAGGCCGACCCGGTACGCCAGCTGCTGAAGTACACGCCCGGCACGGCGGGCAGCGTGATGACCTCGGAGCCGGTGATCCTGCCCCCGGACGCGACGGTGGCGGAGGCGCTGGCCCGGATCCGCGAACCGCAGCTCTCCCCGGCGGTCGCCGCGCAGGTCTTCGTGACCCGCGCGCCGATGACCACCCCGACCGGCCGCTACCTCGGGATGGTGCACTTCCAGCGGCTGCTCCGGGAACCGCCGGCCGACATGCTCGGCGGGGTGGTGGTCAACGACATCGACCCGCTCCGGCCGACCACCCCGCTGCCGGAGATCACCCGCCGGATGGCCACCTACGACCTGGTCGCCATGCCGGTGATCGACCGGAACAACCGGCTGGTCGGCGCGGTCACCGTCGACGACGTGCTGGACCATTCGCTGCCCCGGGACTGGCGCGACCGGGACACCATGAACGGCCCGACCAGCTCGGGCGCGGTGCTGGACGGTGCGGATGGTTGAGCGGCGGGCGGAACGGCTGGACCAGCCGCGCGAGCCGCGGAGCCTGAAGCTGCCCCGGTTCGACCCGGAGGCCTTCGGCCGGTGGTCGGAGGGCATCGCCCGGGGCATGGGCACGGCGAACTTCATCGTCTACATGACGGTGGTGATCCTGCTGTGGTTCGCCTGGAACACGCTGGCCCCGGCGCACCTGCGCTTTGACCCGTACACCTTCACGTTCCTCACCCTGATGCTGTCGTTGCAGGCCAGCTACGCGGCGCCGCTGATCCTGCTGGCGCAGAACCGGCAGGCGGACCGGGACCGGCTGGCGCTGGAGGAGGACCGGCGCCGGGCCACCATGCAGAAGGCCGACACCGAGTACCTGGCCCGGGAGATCGCCGCGCTGCGGATCGCGATGGGTGAGGTGGCCACCCGGGACTTCCTCCGTTCCGAGCTGGCCCGGCTGGCCGAGGAGCTGGACGAGGCGGGGCAGCGCCGGCAGCGGCTGGAACGCCGCCAGCAGGAGCGGGCCGCGCAGCGGGCGGCCGGCGGCGGGGACGCGCTGGAGGAGCCCCGCGACGACCTGGACGGCGACTGAGCCCGGGACGGCCGCCCGGAGGGGTGAGCCGGCGTCGGACGGCTGCCGGGGTGAGCGGCAGGCTCGGCGCCCTGACCGGTGCGTCAGAACGCCGCGCGCCTCAAGGGGCCAGGCGAGCGGCGTTCGCCTCGATCGTCCCACTTCGTGCGGTACGCGTCCAGACCCCCGCCGCCCCGGGCGGGCGTCATCGATTCGCTCACACCGACCCCCGCTGGCGGCGGTGCGGGACAGCCTCCGACGTAGCATTGCGGGCATGTCAGCACCCGTCAGCACCGTCTCCGACGCGATCCAGGCCGCGCTGGCCACCGTCAACGACCCGGAGATCCGCCGGCCGATCACCGAGCTCGGCATGGTCCGCTCCGCCACGGTCGGCGACGACGGTGTGGTCCGGGTCGAGCTGCTGCTCACCGTCGCCGGCTGCCCGCTGAAGGACAAGCTGCGCGCGGACATCACCGCGGCCGTCGGCGCCGTGCCCGGGGTGACCGGCGTCGAGATCGAGTTCGGCGTGATGAGCCCGGAGCAGCGCCAGCAGCTCCAGGCGAAGCTGCGTGGCGGCGGTGCCACCGAGGAGCCGGTCATCCCGTTCGCCCAGCCCGGCTCGCGCACCCGGGTGTACGCGGTCGCCAGCGGCAAGGGCGGCGTCGGCAAGTCCAGCGTGACGGTCAACCTGGCCGCGGCGCTGGCCGCCCGCGGGCTCTCCGTCGGCGTGGTCGACGCGGACATCTACGGTCACTCGGTGCCCCGGATGCTCGGCGCCGACGGCCGGCCCACCCGGGTCGAAGACATGATCATGCCGCCGCAGTCGCACGGCGTGAAGGTGATCTCGATCGGCATGTTCACCGCCGGCAACGCCGCCGTGGTGTGGCGCGGCCCGATGCTGCACCGGGCGCTGCAGCAGTTCCTCGCCGACGTCTACTGGGGCGATCTGGACGTGCTCCTGCTCGACCTGCCCCCGGGCACCGGCGACGTGGCCATCTCGCTGGCGCAGCTGCTGCCCAACTCAGAGATCCTGGTGGTCACCACGCCGCAGGCGGCGGCCGCCGAGGTGGCCGAGCGGGCCGGCGCGATCGCCCTGCAGACCCACCAGCGGGTGGTCGGCGTCATCGAGAACATGTCCTGGCTGGAGCTGCCGGACGGGTCCCGGATGGAGGTCTTCGGCGCCGGCGGCGGCGCGACGGTCGCCGAGTCGCTGACGAAGACGATCGGCGCCCAGGTGCCGCTGCTCGGCCAGATCCCGCTGGACACCCGTGTCCGGGAGGCCGGCGACGAGGGCAACCCGATCGTGCTGGCCGAGCCGGAGTCGCCGGCCGCGGTGGCGCTCGGCAAGGTCGCCGACCGGCTCGCCGTCCGCCGCGAGTCGCTGCTCGGCAAGCCGCTGGGCCTCAAGCCCGCCGGCCGCTGACCCGCCGGCCGCTGACCCGCCCGGCCCTGGCGCGCGCGGTTCTGCCGCTGCCCGGCCGCCGCGCTGCCCTGGCGCCGCGCGGACCCTTGGCACCCCTACCGCCCAGACGCCGCGCCGCCCAGACGCCTGCAGGCTGGGTTGGCCATTGGCACGCACGGTGACGGAGGCGGGCCGGCAACGCGCAGCGGGTCGTGATACCTGATCGGGCGGCTTCACAGCAAGCGGCACATCCAACGGCGGCACCCGGCGGCGTCACAGCCAGGCAGCACGCGGGCCGGGATCGGCCACCGGGCTGGCGGCGAGCACGGTGACGACGGCGGTACGAGGGGTGCCGGGATGTGGCTCAGGTGGCGTCGTCGTAGCTGACCCGCGGGGCGGGCGCCGGGGCGCCGCCCGTGGCGGTGGCCGGGCGGCCGCCGCTCGACCGGGGATCGGCGGCGTTGGCGACGTCCTTCAACTCGTTGTGCACGCCGGTGACGTCGGCCCGCAGATTGTCGTAGACACCCTGCAGCGGCTTCCGGATCGCCTGCTCGTCCTCCTCGCTGAGCAGGTGCTTGCGGATGAACGCCTTGGGGTGCAGATCCTCCAGCTGGATGTCGGTGCCCAGCTCCTTGCTCAGGTCACTGGTGGCGTTGCGGGCCATGTTGCGCAGGTTGCGCACCATCCGCAGGCCGTCGTTGATCACCGCGGGCAGCCGGTCGCCGAAGATCAGCAGCGCCAGGAGCAGCAGCCCCCCGATCTCCCACATGTTCAGGTTGTCGAGCACTGCGGGCCCCCCTCTCGGCGTCAGCAGCAAGACTACGCACGTCGGGCGCCGGACCGGGAGGGGGTGACCGCCCGCTACTTCGCGTCTGCGGCGAGCGTCACCGACGCGTTCAGCCGGTCCGAGCCGCGGCGGTACTCCACGGTCACCACCGAGCCCGGGGCGAACTTGCGGACCAGGGCGATCAGATCGGTCGGTTCGGTCATCGGGCGCCCGTTCAACTTCAGGATCACGTCGCCGGCCCTGAGCCCGGCGTCGGCCGCCGGCCCGGACGGCTCCACCGTCACCAGCCGTACCCCGTTGCCGCTGGCCGCGCCGGGGCCGCCGACCTGAGCGCCGATCACGGTGCGCCGGGCCTTGCCGGTGCCGATGATGTCCTGGGTGATCCGCTTGGCCTGGTTGATCGGGATGGCGAAGGCGAGACCGATGTTGCCCGCCTCCTGCCCGTCGGCGACCAGCGACTTGATGGTCGAGTTCACCCCGATCACCCGGCCGGCGCCGTCCACCAGCGGGCCGCCCGAGTTGCCGTGGTTGACCGCGGCGTCGGTCTGGATGGCCGCGTAGTAGCGCACCGGGCCGCCCGGCTCACCCGCCTGCATGGTCCGGTCGAGCGCGCTCACGATGCCCGCGGTGACCGTGTTGGCCAGCGAGAGCGGCGAGCCGATGGCCAGCACCGGATCGCCCACGGCGAGCGCGTCGGAGTCGCCGAACTCCACCGGCCGCAGCCCGGTGCGGGCCACCTTGATCACCGCGATGTCGGATTCCGGGTCCTGCCCGACCAGGGTGCCCGCGGCCGAGCTGCCGTCGTTGAAGACCACCGAGGCCTTGCCGTTGCCGCCCGCGACCACGTGGTCGTTGGTGATCACGTGGCCGTCCGCGCTGGCGATGAAGCCGGAGCCCTCGCTCGTGCCGCCGAGGCCGCTCACCCGCACGGTCACCACGCTGGGCAGCACCCGTTCGGCGACGCCGGCCAGCGACTCCGGCTTGCGCTGGGCCAACCCCGGCGCCTGCGGGTCGGCGCCGAGCACCGTGCCGGCACCGGCACCGCCCCGCACCGCGAAGGCGTAGCCCAGCGCGCCACCGAGGCCACCGGCGAGCAGCGCGGTGATCAGCGGGATGAGCAGCAGTTGCCGCAGTGAGAGGCGACCCGGGGCGTCCGGGTCGGTGACGGGTTCCGGCTCCGTGCCGGGGCCGGGCGCGGCCGGGACCACCACCGCTGCCGGGGCGGCCGGATCGCGCCACGGGTCGGCGAGCGCGTCGGACCACCAGGGTGAGGTGGTGCCGGTGCCGTGCGGAGCCGTCGGCGCAGGCGGCGGGTACGCCGGCGACGGCGGTCCCGCCGGCGTCGGGCTCCCACCGGGCTGGCGCCAGTCCCAGCCGTCGGTCACGTCGGTCCTCCCAGTCCGTCCCGGGATCCCGCCCGCGACGCCCGGTCGACAGGTCGGCCCGGTCGCGACCGGCGGGATCCCGTCTCCAGGATTGCACGGATGCCCCGGGTGGAGTCAGCGGTTGCCACCCGTGATCGTCCGCGGCGGGACGCGCGGCTGCGTGCGTTGGGGGCCGCCTCTAGGCTCACAGTGCCAACCCGCCCCTCGCACCATTCGCGCCGCCCGGAGGTGTCCCATCGCCACGGTCGCCGGTTCCGGCAGTTCGACGGCCCAGGCTCTGCAGTTCGCCGAGTCGTATGCCGCTGAGGATCTCGTGCTGCGCACCGCCCGCAGCCTCGCCCGTGAGGTCGGTCTCGACGCGGTGACCCCCGGCGCGGGCGCCGCGCTGCGGCTGCTCGCCGCCGCCGGCAACGCCCGGGCGGTGGTGGAGATCGGCACCGGCACGGGTGTCAGCGGGGTGTGGCTGCTGCGCGGCATGCGGGCCGACGGCGTCCTCACCACCATCGACGTCGAGGTGGAGCACCAGCGGATCGCCCGGCGGATCTTCACCGAGGCCGGTTTCCCGGCGGGCCGCACCAGGATCATCACCGGCCGGGCGCTGGACGTGCTGCCCCGGCTCGCCGACGGCGCGTACGACCTGGTCTTCGTGGACGCCGAGTCGACCGGCTTCGCCGCCTGCGTGGACGCCGCGCTGCGGCTGCTGCGCCCGGGCGGGGTGCTCGCGCTCAACGGCACGCTGGCCGGCGGCCGGATCGGCGACCCGGCCGCCCGCGACGTGGAGACGGTGACCATCCGGGAGACGATCAAGGCGATCCGGGAGTCGGAGCACTGGATCCCGGCGCTGCTGCCGCTCGGGCACGGGCTGCTCGCCGCCGTGAAGTGCTGACCGGGGCGCCCGACCGCGTCCGCCGGGGGCGGGCACCGTCCGTCAGCCGAGCGTGGCCAGCCAGCGCAGCAGCGAGCGTACGCCCCAGCCGGTCGCGCCCTTGGTCAGTTCCGCGTCGTCGGCGTCCGCCCAGGACGGCGCGGACATGTCCACGTGCAGCCAGCGGTCGCGCAGGTCGCCGGTGAACTCGCGCAGGTAGAGCGCGGCGACCACCGAGCCCGCGCCCTGGGTCGGCGCGCTGTACAGGTCGGCCAGCTCGCTGCCGAGGTACTCGACGTAGTCGGCGGGCAGCGGCATCCGCCAGGCCGCCTCGCCGGCCTCGGCCACCGCTGCCAGTACGCCGGCGGCCAGCTCGTCGTTCTCGCTGTAGAGCGCGCCGGTGCGCTTGCCGAGCGCCACCGCGTTGGCGCCGGTCAGCGTGGCCAGGTCGACGAGCAGGTCCGGTCGCAGCTCCTGGACGGCGTAGGCGAGCGCGTCGGCGAGCACCAGCCGGCCCTCGGCATCGGAGTTGGTGGTCTCGCTGGTGGTCCCGCCGTAGTGGCGGACGACGTCGCCCGGGCGGAACGCCGAGCCGCTGACCATGTTCTCGGCCAGCGGGGCGAGCGCGGTGACGCGTACCGGCAGCCGCAGCGCGGCGGCGCCGACGGTGGCCGCCACCACCGCGGCCGCCCCGGCCATGTCCTTGCGCATCAGCTTCATCGCCGGCACCGGCTTGATCGAGATTCCGCCGGTGTCGAAGGTGATGCCCTTGCCGACCAGCACCACGTGGGTGCGGGCGTCGGCCGGCCGCCAGTCCAGCTCGACCAGGCGCGGGCCGTGCGCCGAGCCGCCGCCCACCGTCAGGATGCCGCCGAAGCCCTCGGCGGCCAGCTCGGCCGGCTCGCGTACCCGCAGGTGCAGGTCCGGCACCTCGGCGACGCGGGCGGCCACCTGCTCGGCGAACCACTCGGGGTTCTTCACCGAGGACGGGGTGTTGGTCAGGTCGCGGGCCCAGCGGGTCAGCCGGGCGGTGGTGCGGGCCGTCTCGACCACGGCCAGGTAGGGCTCCGGGTCGGCCACCAGCAGGTCGACCCCGGTGAGCGCGGGCGCGTCGCCGGCGTCGGTCAGCCGGAACCGGTACGACGCGAGCAGCAGCCCTTCGTAGAGCCCTCGGACGGCGGCCGGGGACGCGTCCGCCGGCACCGAGATCGTGATGTGCGTCTCATCGGCGACGGCACGGACCAGCGCCGCGCCGGCGCGCCGCCAGCTCGCCTCGTCGCCGTCCCCGGTGCCGACCAGGACCAGCAGGCCCGGGGTACGCCCCGGACGGAACTGGGCCCGCAGCTCACCGGCCCGGCCGGTGAGCCGGGCGGCCGGAGCCAGCGCGGCGGCCTCGTCGACGACGCCGTCGGGCAGCGCCACCGCGGTTGGCGCGGGCACGGCCGGAGCGTCGCCGCCCGCCCTCTCCCCAGCCGGACGAAGGGGCAGGACGAGGGTGTCGAGCCGGTCGGGCTCGGCGACCAGACGGATGGCGAGCACGCGGGACCGTACCTCCAGGAAAGTGATCGCGGAGCGCGGGATCACCCACGGCGCTCCGCGCCGGTGAAGCCCTGAGCCACCGGCGGGGCCGGTGGCTCAGGGTACGACGAACCGTCGGGGCGGCGGACGCCGCCCAGACCGCTCCTCGCTCAGCCGGCGGCCGCCTTCAGCGCGTCACCGAGCGCGTTGGCCTCGTCGGGAGTCATCTCGACGACGAGCCGGCCACCGCCCTCCAGCGGGACCCGCATGACGATGCCCCGGCCCTCCTTGGTGACTTCCAGCGGACCGTCGCCCGTCCGCGGCTTCATCGCCGCCATGTTGTCTCCCCTCAGACCTACACCAGGGTCGGTGGGTTGCCCCACAGCCACTTCGTCACGACCACCCGCAACCTACGCGGGGGTGTCGACTGACGATTTTCCCTGATGAACACCGCCGGACCCAAACCGAAGCAGCATTGATGTAACAGCATCTAGCTTATCTTGAGAAGGCCTGTCACAATGTGCGGTCATGCAGGCACGGTCGGCACTCTTCGACCTGTACGGCGACCACCTTCGACCGCGGGGTGGCCGCGCGCCGGTCGCCGCCCTGGTCAAGCTGCTGGCGCCGCTCGGGATCGCCCCGCCCGCCGTGCGTACGGCGGTGTCCCGGATGGTGCGTCAGGGGTGGCTCGACCCGTGCCGGCTCACCTCCGGGCCGGGATATTCGATCACACCGAAAGCCGCCCGCCGACTCGACGAGGCGGCGGCCCGGATCTACCGCACCGGCCGGGTCAGCTGGGACGGCCGGTTCGACCTGCTCGTGCTGGAGGCGCCCGCCGGCCGCCGGGAACGTCAGCGGCTCGCCGCCAACCTCCGCTTCCTCGGCTACGGCACGCTCGACGAGCAGACCTGGGTGGCCACCCGCCCGGCCGAGGACGTCGACCTGCTGCTCGCCGAGGCCGGCGTCCGGTTCGAGCGGTTCACCGCCGCGCACGCCTCCGGCACCCCAGGCGCGATGGGCGTGGTGCGCCGGGCCTGGGACCTGGCCGAGATCGGCCGGGCCTACGAGCAGTTCGTCGCCGAGCAGCGGCCGCTGCTGGCCGGGGTGACCGTGCGCAGCGGCGACGAGGAGGCGTACGCCGCCCGGTTCCGGCTGGTGCACGCGTGGCGTACCTTTCTGTTCCGGGATCCGCAACTGCCCCCGGCACTGCTGCCCGAACGCTGGCCCGGCACCGCCGCGGCCAGCTTCTTCGACCGGCACGCCGCCCGGCTCCGGCCGGCCGCCGACCGGTACGTCGAGCAGTGCCTCGACGCCGGCAACCGCATCGTCCGACAGAAGGGTCGTTAGAGACGTGACCGAGCCGCTGCTCGTCGACCGCACCGACGCCGTCGTGACCCTCACCCTGAACCGCCCGACCGCGATGAACGCGCTCGACGTGGCGCTCAAGGAGGCCCTTCGGGACACCCTGGCCGAGCTGGAGACCGACCGGTCCTGCCGGGCGGTGGTGCTGGCCGGCGCAGGCGGGTCGTTCAGCGCCGGCCAGGACCTGCGCGAGCACGTCCAGACGCTGGAGTCCGGCGGCGGCGACGCGCTGGACACGGTCCGGGCGCACTACAACCCGATCGCCGCCCGGCTGGCCAACCTGCCGAAGCCGGTGGTCGCCGCGGTGCGCGGGATGGCCGCCGGCGCGGGCGCCTCGATCGCCTTCCTGGCCGACATCCGGGTCGGTGGGCCGTCGACCAGCTTCCTGATGGCCTTCGCCAAGGTGGGGCTCGCCGCCGACACCGGCGCGTCCTGGACGCTGCCCCGGCTGGTCGGCCACGCCAAGGCGGTGGAGCTGCTGATGCTGGCCGAACCGGTCCGCGCCGAGGAGGCCTGCCGACTCGGGCTGCTCAACCGGATGGTCGAGGACGACGAGCAGGTGCTGCCGACCGCGCAGGAGCTGGCCGCCCGGCTCGCCGCCGGCCCGACCGTCGCGTACGGGGCGATCAAGCGGCAGCTCTCCATCGCCGACGCGGGCACCCTCGCCGACGCGCTGGCCGCCGAGGCGCAGGCGCAATCGATCTGCGGGGCCACCGACGACCACCGCGCGGCCACCTTCGCCTTCGTCAAGAAGCAGAAGCCGGCGTTCGAGGGCCGCTGACCCGACCCGGTCGGGTCAATCGTCCTCCTCCGGGTCCTGGTTGGCCTCCTCGCCGAGCACGAACGCCTGCATCGCCAGTTCGTCGCCGGACGGCGAGACGAAGGCCGGCAGCTCGCGCGGGCCCAGCTCCTGCACGTACGCCCAGAACAGCCGGACCGCCTCGGCCGGTGACTCGGCCTCGATCGGCAGGTCGAGGCTGACCAGCCAGGAGCGCCGCTCCTTCGGCGGGCCGAGCCGGTCGACCAGCCGCCGGAAGACGGCCGGGTCCAGCGGGCTCACCGGCCGGTCGAGGGTGACCGCGTCGGCCGGCACCGGCTCGTCGAAGGCGCGCCGGGTGTACGCCACCACCAGTTCGGCGGGCCCCCGCTCGGACTGCGGATCGTCCGGGTCCTCCGGCGCCTCACCGGTGGGCGCGACGACCCGGCCCAGCGCCACCAGCCGCGGCGGCTCGTCGGCCAGCACCGCCACCTGGTCGCCGGGGCGGGGGCGGGCGGTGCCGTCGAGGCCGGTCAGCTCCAAGGTGTCGTGGTGGACGAGCCGCTCGGCGTCGTAGCGCCCGGCCGGCAGCAGCACCGCCCAGACGCCCGTGCCGTCGGCGCGGCCCACCCCGTTCACCCGGTACGCGGTGTCGGTCGTCATGCCCTCATCCCATCACGCCGCTGCCGGGCGTCACGACGTGGCAGCCCGCCAGGTGGTCGTCGACCATCCCGGTGGCCTGCATCAGCGCGTAGGCCGTGGTCGGGCCGACGAACCGGAAGCCGCGCTTCTTGAGCGCCTTGGCCATCGCGGTGGACTCGGCGGTCAGCGCCGGCACCTGCGCGAACGACGTGGGCCGGCTGGCCCGGGGCGGCGGCGCGTACGACCAGAGCAGCTTGGAGAGCCCCTCGGGCAGGTCCAGCGCGGCCCGCGCGTTGGCGATCGCCGCCTCGATCTTGGCCCGGTTGCGCACGATGCCGGCGTCGGCCAGCAGCCGGTTCACCTCGGCCTCGCCGTAGCCGGCCACTGCGGGGATGTGGAATTCGTCGAAGGCGAGCCGGAAGTTGGCCCGCTTGCGCAGGATGGTCAGCCAGGACAGGCCGGACTGGAACGCCTCCAGCGTCATCCGCTCGTAGAGCGCGTCGTCGCCGTGCAGCGGCCGACCCCACTCGGTGTCGTGGTAGACGGCGTAGTCGGGGGTGCTCGACCCCCAGGCGCAGCGGGGCAGCCCGTCGGCGCCGATCACCAGGTCACTCACGGCGTAAACGGTAGGCCAATCCCCCGACACACCCATTGCCTCCGGCCGGGGCGGCTGCCTATGGTGCTGGTTACCGGTCGGTAGGTGGGCGTCGTCACACCCGCCGGCGCCCGGCGCACCGGCGGCACCGCAGCGGGAGGCTGCACCATGAAGGATTTCCCCGACATCATCGCCTGGTCGATCCCGGCCTTCCTGCTGCTCGTCGTGCTGGAACGGGTCTCCTACCTGCTGCACCGGGACGACGACGAGGTGGGCTACGGGGCGGCCGACACGGCCACGAGCCTGGCCATGGGGCTGGGCAGCGTCTTCACCGACCTGCTCTGGAAGATCCCGATCGCCGCCGCGTACGCGCTGCTCTACGCGGTCACCCCGCTGCGGGTCGCCGAGCTGTGGTGGAGCTGGCCGCTGATCGTGCTGGCGCAGGACTTCTGCTACTACTGGTCGCACCGGGGCCACCACGTGATCCGGATCCTCTGGGCCACCCACGTCGTGCACCACTCCTCGCAGCGGTTCAACCTCTCCACCGCGCTGCGCCAGCCGTGGACCAGCGTCACCGGCTGGGTGTTCTACATCCCGATGATCCTGCTCGGGGTGCACCCTGCGGTGGTGGCGTTCGCCGGCTCGGTCAACCTGCTCTACCAGTTCTGGATCCACACCGAGCGGATCGACAAGCTCCCCCGCTGGTACGAGGCGGTGTTCAACACCCCGTCACACCACCGGGTGCACCACGCCTCGCAGGGCGGCTACCTGGACCGCAACTTCGGCGGCATCCTGATCGTCTGGGACCGGCTGTTCGGCACCTTCGCGCCGGAGCGGGAGCGCTGCGTCTACGGGCTGACCAAGAACATCGAGACCTACAACCCGCTCCGGGTGGCCTTCCACGAGTACGTCTCGATCGCCCGCGACCTGCGTACCGCGGCGGGCTGGCGGCACCGGGCGGGAGTGCTGTTCCGCTCACCCGGCTGGCAGCCGGAGGCCGGCCCCGCCGCGCCGGCCACCCCGGCGCCGGCCGCCTCCGCACCGGCCACCCCGGTCACCACCCGCTGAACGGGTCAGGGCAGGCGGCCCTGCTCGACCAGCCGGGCGAACTTCTTCAGCGCCTGGGTGAGACCGAACTTGGAGCCGGGCCAGAGCACCGGCCAGGCCACCCGGCCGGCGGTGCCGCCCGGCAGGTGGAACCACTCGTGCCAGACCACCTGGGTGCGGTCCCGCTCCAGCTGCGTGCAGCGCAGCACGCCGGGACCGCGCAGCAGCCGGCCGCAGTGCACCACCCGCACCTCGTACGGCGGGTCCACCTGGACGACCCGCATCTCGTCCCGGAGCACGGCCGGTCCCACCGTGGTGACCGCCTCGACCAGGCTGCCCTCGCCGCCGTCACCCTCGATCACCCGCACCGTGGTGAACGGGATCCACTCGGACTGCCGCTCCCACGCGGTCAGCGCCGCGAAGACCCGCCCGGCCGGGGCGTTCACGATCACCGTGGCGGTCACCTCGCCGGCACCCGGGTGGGCGGCCTCGCGCAGGTCGTCCGCTCCCTCCGGTCCGGTCACACCGGCTCCGACCGGGCCACCGGCCCGCGCCGGCCGTCCTCCGGCTCGCCCGGCGCGTCCGGCGCGTCGCCGCTTCCGGCCGGTGCCGGCCGGGCTCCGTTCCCGGTCGCCGACGGGGCCTCGGCGCCCGGCGTGCCGGTGGCCGCCGGGCCGGCTGTGGTGGCGGCCCCGGCCGGCCCGGCGGCCGGCTCGCCGGCCGTCGTCGGCCGGGCGAAATCCGATTCGATCACGGGCCGGGCGGTGTCGGTCCCGGCCGACCCGCCAGCCGTCCCGGCGGCCGTCGTGGGCCGGGCGAAGGCGTCGGACCCGCTCGTCGGCCGGGCGAAGGCGTCCCGCCCGGTCGGTGTCGGCTCGGCGTAGACGACGGGTTCGGAGACCGCGGACCCGGTGGCCTCGGCGACCGGGGGTCCGCCGGGCCCGGCCGGCGCGGTGGCGCCGGCGGCCGTTGGCTCGGGCTGGGCGGCGCTGCCGGCGGCCTGCTCGCGGGCTCGGCGCAGGGCGTCGGCGTCCGCGATCCGCCCCTCGCGCAGCGCGCTGACCTCGGCCTCCAGCACCCCGATCAGCTCGGACTTGTAGCCGATGTCGTACGCCGCCCGCCGCATCGCCTGGTCGACCTGAGCCATCCGGTAGCCGCGCAGGGCGGTGTCGAACCGGACCTCGCCGACGTCCGACTCGCGCAGCGGTCGGGCGCCCGGCAGCGGCACCGCCCGGCCGTCCGGCTCGACCGGCACCAGGCCGGGATCCCGGCCGCTGACCAGCACAGTCACCCCGAAAACCACCGCCGCGACGGTCAGCGCCACGACCAGCAGGAGCAGAACCTGACCCATGCACAGATCGTGGCATGTCGAACGGGCCGGAGCGACCCCACCACCCACCCCGCCGCCGGATCCGCCCGGTTCCGGCGCGGCCGGCCGGTGTCCCTGGACCCGCCGCC
>NZ_QGSW01000148.1:0-17130 GCF_003176715.1 Micromonospora sp. S4605 | reverse complement strand
GGCCTGCGCGGGCCAACTGATCCTCGCGCCGTCCGGGGTGGGCGGCGGGGGTCACGTCGGGACTGGCCGGCACCGGGCCGGTGCCGGCCGGCTCGACGGTGCGTGACCACCTCAGGCAGCACAACGGCTGTGGGGGTGGTGGGTCCGCCGCCCGGGGTGCGGGTGGCGATGGTGGCCGCCGCGACGAGGTCGCGGTGCCCGGAAAATGCGCAGTGCGGGCAGGACAGGGCACGCCCACGCGGTTTCGGCACCCGCCGGTGGCAGGTGGGGCAGGTGGAAGAGGTGCCGCGCTCGTCGACCAGCCGGACCGTGATTCCGGCCAGGGCGGCCTTGTCGGTCAGCACCTGCAGGAGCCGGCCGATCTGCCACTGCCGTAGCCGCAGGTTGTGCCGCCGCCCCGCCGGCAGGTCGAGCACGCCGCGAGGGTCGCCGACGTGCAGCACCCCGACCCGCCGCTGCTGCGCCCAGGAAACCACGGCGGTGGCGGCCTCGTGCTGGGCTTGGCGGACCCGCCGCCGATGCCGGCCCTCGACCAGCCGGGCCCGGCGCCGGAACTTGCGCCACCGCCGCGACCCCTTCACACCCGGCCGGGTGCCCGGCGGGCGACGGCGCGGCGGCGGGCCTTGGTGTCGGCAAGATGCATGCGATGCTCGGCGCGGATCGCCCGCCCGGACACCAGCAGCCCCTCACCGTCCGGGCCGGCCACCGCGAACGGGTGGATGATCCCCAGGTCCACGCCGGCCACTCGGGCCGGATCCGGCTCCTCGCCCGGCGGGTAGGTGGCGATCGGGACTTCGGCGGTCACGTCGAGGAACAGATGGCCGCCCTCGGACAGCAGAGTGATCGAGCGGACCTGCTCCACCGGATACGGCAACTGCCGCGCCAACCGCACCCACAACGACGGGCGGCCTTTGCCGGCGGGGATACGCACCCGCCGCCCGTCGATCCTGAAGGTGCCGTGATACCAGCGCACCGGCACCAACCGGCGCCGCCGACGCGGAAACCGCGCCGACCCGTCACCGGCGTTGCGGCGTTTCGCCGCCGCGAACCACGCATCCGAAAACCGGCGCAACACCGACCGGGCACCCGTGGAATCCAGGTCATCGAAGGTGCCCGGCCCCGAGGCCGCCAACTCCCGGCACAACCCCTGATAGCCCACCAACGGCGCGTACCCGCGGCGACGCCGCCACGAGTTGACCTCCAACACGCACGCCCACACGTCACCGGCCGAGCGCAGCAGCCCGAAACACCGCCGCCGCTGCCCCGACGTCACCCGCAACGCCACCCGCGCGGTGCGATGCACCACCCGAGGCGCGGCAGGATCAGGACGACGTGGCATAAGGCCAACCCAACACCGCCGGTACGACATTCCCCCGCCAGCGGCAAACCCGGCGAACGTTAGTGGACACCGCACTAGCGAGGGACCGGCGGCGGCATGCCGGAACCGGGATGCGGCCCCGCCGGTGGCGGGCGCAGACTGCTCGACGTGGCTTTCCTTCCCGGCCTGACCCTGGCCCGCCGGTTCCACGACGAGGTGGTGGCCCCGGTCCTGCGCCGACACTGCCCGAGCCTGCGGTACGCGGCCGGACTGCTCGACGGCGGTTCGGAGCTGCTCGGCCTGGACACGACCCGCTCGACCGATCACGACTGGGGACCCCGGGCCCAACTCTTCGTCGCGGCGCGCGACGCCGACCGGATTCCCGAGGTACGCGCCGCGCTGGACGCCGACCTGCCGGCGGAGTTCCTCGGCTGGCCGGCCCGGTTCGCCGGCGCGGACGCCCGGCTGGGGGTCGCCGACCGGGCCGGCACCCGGCACGGGGTGAGCGTCCACGAGCTGGGCGACTGGTGGCACGCCCGGCTGGGGTTCGACCCGGCGGCCGGGGTGGGCGTCGCCGACTGGCTGGCCACCCCCACCCAGCGGCTGGCCGAGCTGACCGGCGGCGCGGTCTTCCACGACGGCCTCGACGGCGCGCTCAGCGCGGGCCGGGCGGCCCTGACGTGGTATCCGGACGACGTGTGGCGGCACGTGCTCCGCGCGGGGTGGACCCGGATCGCCCAGGCGGAGCACCTGCCGGGCCGCTGCGCCGAGGTCGGCGACGAGTTGGGCAGCCGGACCGTCACCGCCGGGCTGGCCCGGGACCTGATGCGGCTCGGCCTGCTGACCCGGCGCCGGTGGCCGCCGTACGACAAGTGGCTGGGCACGGTCTTCAGTCGGCTGCCGGACGCGGCGCCGGTGGCCGCGGCGCTGTCCGACGCGCTCGGTCCGGGCGACTGGCCGCGGCGCCAGGATGGGCTGGTCCGCGCCCTGGAGGCGGTGGCCGACTGGACCGACGCCACCGGGTTGGCCGACCCGGTGCAGGCCCGGGCCAGGCCGTTCCACCGCCGGCCCTTCCTGGTGCTGGACGCCGGCCGGGTCGCCGCCGCGCTGCGCGCCGCCATCGTCGATCCGGCGCTGCGGGACCGCCCGCCGCTCGGCGCGGTCGATCAGTACGTGGACAGCGTCGACGTGCTGACCCACGCCCTACGGGCCCGCCGGGTGTCCGGCGCGCTGGACTGACTCGGGCGGTGGGTCAGCGGCCGGCCGGCACCGGGACGGCGGGTCGGTCGTCGGTGTCCCGGTCGTGGTCGGTGAGGTCGCGCAGCCGGCGGACGGGGGAGAGCAGCAGCACCAGCGGCGCGCCCACGACCGCACCGGCGAAGATCAGCAGCGTGACCCGGGCGCCGAGGCCGACGGCCAGGGCACCGGCGACCAGCCCGCCGACCGGGATCGCGCCCCAGGACACGAACCGGACCGTGGCCATCACCCGGGACAGCAGGTCGGGCGGGCTGGCGATCTGCCGGTAGGTCCGGGTGGTCACGCTGAGGACGACCACCCCGACGGAGAAGACCACGTTGCCGACCGCGAAGGCCGCGTACGCCGGCCAGCCGGTGCCCAGCGGGACGACGAACGCGCCGCCGACGGCGACCACGCCGGCGATGACCAGTGCCCGGGCGGTGCCCAGCCGGGCGGTGATCCGAGGGGTGAGCGCGGCGCCGAGCAGCGAGCCGACGCCCTCGACGGCGAGCAGCACACCGACCAGCCCGGCCGGGGCGTGCAGCTCCCGGACCAGGTAGAGCGGGTAGAGCGCGTGCTGGGCGCCGCAGACGAAGTTGATCGCGGTGGCGGCCCACATGCTGGGGCCCATCACCGGGTGGTGGGCGACGAAGCGCCAGCCCTGCCGGATCAGCTCGCCCATCGGCGGCCAGCGGTCCGGCGTGTCCGCGCGGCGGGCGGGCAGGGTCCGCAGCAGCACCGCCGAGACCAGGTAGCTGACCGCGTCCAGCAGCAGGGTCGGCACCGCCCCCAGCGCCTGCACGGCGAGGCCGCCGAGGGAGGGGCCGCTGAGCTGGGAGGCCGCGTAGGTCGCGGAGGTGAGGCTGTTGCGCGCGTGCAGTTGCTCCCGCTCGACGATGCTCGGCAGGAAGGTGGAGTTGGCCACGTCGAAGAGCACGTTGGCGAAGCTGATCACCAGCGCGGTGACCACCAGGTGGGCGACCGTCAGGTGGCCCCACCACCAGGCGAGCGGGATCGACGCGACGGCCGCCGCGCGGGCCAGGTCGGCGCCGACCTGCGCGCCGCGCAATGGCAGCCGCTGCACGATGACGCCGGCCGGTAGGCCGATCACCAGCCAGGCCACGTAGTTGGCCGCGGCGATCAGGCCCATCTCGAACGCGCTGGCGTCCAGCACGGTGAGCGCGGTCAGTGGCAGCGCCACCGCGCCGACCGCCGACCCGACCTGGCTGGTCGTGCCGGCGGTCCACCAGCGCCAGAACACCCCGGCTCGCTGCCCGACGCCCATGCCGTCCGCCCCCGTTTCAGCCGAGCCAGTCAGTTCCAAACTGAAACGGACTATAGTCGGGGCGACGGCTACCGGTGAAGGGGTGGGGTGTGCGGCGGGCCGACCTGACGGACGCGGACTGCGGCATCGCGCAGGCGCTCGGCGTGCTCGGCGACTGGTGGACCTTCCTGATCGTGCGCGACGTCGCCGGCGGGACCACCCGCTTCGACCCGCTCCAGCGGGCGCTCGGGGTGAGCCGGCGGGCCCTGGCGGAGCGGCTGGCCGGGCTGGTCGAGCACGGGGTGCTCCAGCGGCGGCCGTACTCGCAGCACCCGCCGCGCTTCGACTACCTGCTCACCGCCAAGGGCGAGGCGCTGCTGCCGGTGCTGATCGCGTTGCAGGACTGGGGCACCCACCACGTGATGGGCGACGGTGACGTCACCGCCACCGCGGCTGCGGACTCGGCCGAGGCGCGGCGGGTGCACGAGCTGGTCGGCCGGCGGTTGCCCGAGGTGCTGCTGCCCGGGCCGGACGGCCGGCCGGTGGCCCCGGCCGGGGGCGAGCGCTGGACCGTCCTCTACTTCTTCCCCGGCGCCTTCCCACCCGGGGTGCCGGCGCTGCCGCCGGGCTGGGGCGAGATCCCGGGCGCGCCGGGCTGCACGCTGGAGTCGACCACGTACGCCGCCCGGGCCGCGGACTTCCACGCCGCCGGGGCCCGGATCGTCGGGGTGAGCACCCAGCGCCCCGACCAGCTGGCCGACTTCGTGGCGTACGCCCAGCTTCCCTTCCCGCTCCTGTCCGACCAGGACGGCCGGCTCGCGGCCGGGCTGCTGCTGCCCACCTTCCGGGCCGGCGGGGTCGAGCGGTTCAAGCGGCTGACCCTGCTGGTCGATCCGCGGGCGGTGGTGCGCGCTGTGCAGTTCCCGGTGACCGACCCGGCCGGCTCGGTGGACGAGATGCTCGACCTGCTCCGCGGCCGGTTCGCCGGGCCCACCCCGGCCGGCGAGCCGGCGGCCGGGATGGGCTGACGCGGGCTTTCCCGGTTGCGGGGCGGCTAGGGCGGCGCCCGAACGAGCGTTAAGCTGACCGGGTGGGAATCGACGAGCTGTACCCGCCGGACCGGCTGGCCGCCGCGCAGCGCGCCACCGCCGCCGCCGGCCTGGCCGCGCTGCTGCTCACCCCCGGCTCCGACCTGCGCTACCTCACCGGCTACGACGCGCACGCGGGGGAGCGGCTGACCTGCCTGGTGCTGCCCGCCGAGGGCGAGCCGACGCTGATCGTGCCCACCCTGGAGCGCCCCGCCGCCGAGGCGTCGCCGGCCCCGGCCACCGGGGTGCGGATCGTCGACCACGCCGACGGCACCGACCCGTACCCGCTGGTGACCGCTGCCCTCGACGGGCCGGTGGCGGCGGTCGGGCTGGCCGACCGGATGTGGGCCGAGCAGGTGCTCGCGCTGCGCGCCGCGCTGTCCGGCGCCGAGCAGCGGCTCGCCGGCGAGGTGCTGCGCGAGCTGCGGATCCGCAAGTCCCCGGCGGAGGTCGCCGCGCTCGCCGAGGCTGGCGCGGCGATCGACGCGGTGCACGAGCGGATGGGGGAATGGCTGCGCCCGGGGCGCACCGAGGCCGAGGTGGCCACCGACATCGCCGCGGCCATCCGCGCCGCCGGGCACGTCACCGTGGACTTCGTCATCGTCGCCGCCGGGCCGAACGGCGCCAGCCCGCACCACGGCACCTCCGACCGCCCGATCGGGGCCGGTGAGCCGGTCGTGGTGGACATCGGCGGCACCATGCCGTCGGGCTACCGCTCCGACTGCACCCGCACCTACGTCGCCGGCGGCCCGGCCCCGGCCGAGTTCACCGAGTACTACGCGGTGCTGCACGCCGCCCAGCGCGCGGCGGTGGCCGCGGTGCGCCCCGGGATCACCGCCGAGGCGGTCGACGCCGCCGCCCGCGAGCCGATCGCCGCCGCCGGCTTCGGCGCCGCGGTCCTGCACCGGACCGGGCACGGCATCGGCCTGGACGGGCACGAGGAGCCGTACGTGGTGGCCGGCAACCCCCGGCCGCTGGAGCCCGGCATGGCGTTCTCCATCGAACCCGGCATCTACCTCGCGGGCCGACACGGCGCCCGGATCGAGGACATCGTCGTCTGCACGACGGACGGCGTCCACCGGCTCAACACCACCCCCACGGAGCTCATCGCGCTATGACAGTCGACCGGATCCTCCCCACCGACGAGGCCCACGACCTGCTGGACCTCGCCACCGAACTCGCCGACCGGGAGCTCGCGCCGCGGGCCGCCGGGTTCGAGGAGCGCGCCGAGTTCCCCCGCGAGGTGCTGCGCACCCTCGGCCGGGCCGGCCTGCTCGGCCTGCCCTACCCGGAGGAGTACGGCGGCGCCGCGCAGCCGTACGAGGTCTACCTCCAGGTGCTGGAGATCCTGGCCAGCCGCTGGCTCGCGGTCGCCGAGGCGGTCAGCGTGCACACCCTGTCCTGCTACCCGGTGGCCGCCTTCGGCAGCGACGAGCAGCGCAAGCTGCTGCCCGACATGATCGGCGGCGAACTGCTCGGGGCGTACTGCCTCTCCGAGCCCCAGGGTGGCTCGGACGCCGCCGCGCTGAGCACCCGGGCGGTCCGCGACGGCGACGCGTACGTGGTCTCCGGCACCAAGGCGTGGATCACCCACGCCCGGGTGGCCGACTTCTACAACATCTTCTGCCGCACCGGCGGGCCCGGCCCGAAGGGCATCTCGTGCCTGCTCGCCGACCGCGGCACGCCCGGCATCCATCCGCAGGCGGCCGAGCGGACGATGGGGCTGCACGCCTCCCCGGTGGCGCAGATCGCCTTCGACGACGCCCGGGTTCCGGCCGACCGGCTGATCGGCGGGGAGGGGATGGGCTTCACCATCGCGATGTCCGCCCTGGACTCCGGCCGGCTGGGCATCGCCGCGTGCGCGGTGGGGCTGGCCCAGGCGGCGCTGGACTACGCGGTCGGCTACGCCAAGGAGCGGCGGCAGTTCGGCCAGGCCATCATCGACTTCCAGGGGTTGGGGTTCAATCTCGCCGACCTGGCCACCCAGATCTCCGCGGCCCGGGCGCTGACGCTGGCCGCGGCCCGGCTGCGGGACGCCGGCCGGCCGTACTCGATCGAGGCGGCCAAGGCGAAGCTCTTCGCCACCGACGTGGCGATGCGGGTGACCACCGACGCGGTGCAGGTGCTCGGTGGCGCGGGCTACGTGGCCGACCACCCGGTGGAGCGGTACATGCGGGAGGCGAAGGTGCTGCAGATCGTCGAGGGCACCAACCAGATCCAGCGGCTGGTGATCTCCCGCGCCCTGGCCAAGGGCTGACCCGGTCGACAGTGGGTGGCGGCGCCGGTGCGGTGGGTCGACCGTACCGGCGCCGCCGCGGCCGTCCGGCGGCCGCGTCGTCGCCGTCCGGCGGTTTTCCCGGTAGGTTGCACGCCGTGGAGGAGATCGACCGTGCCATCGTCGCAGCGCTGACCGCTGACGGCCGGCTGTCGTACACGGATCTGGCGGAGAAGGTGGGCCTGTCGGTCTCCGCCGTGCACCAGCGGGTGCGCCGGCTGGAGCAGCGCGGGGTGATCAAGGGGTACGCCGCGCGGGTCTCCTTCGAGGCGCTGGACCTGCCGCTGACCGCGTTCGTGGCGATCCGGCCGTTCGACCCGTCGCAGCCGGACGACGCGCCGGAGCGGCTGGCCCACCTGCCGGAGATCGACTCCTGCTACTCGGTGGCGGGGGAGGACTTCTACCTGCTGCTGGTGCGGGTCGCCAGCCCGGCGGACCTGGAGCGGGTGCTCCAGGAGATCCGCACCGCGGCGAACGTCACCACCCGGACCACGGTGGTGCTCTCCACCCCGTACGAGGGGCGGCCGCCGAAGGTCAGTGCCGAACTCCCGACGCGGGCACGGTCCCGGGTGCCGGGAGAGGTGGCTGGTTCCAACGCCGGATGACCTGCCGGCCGTGCTCGTGGCCGAGGGTGCTGACCGTGGCGGTGTCCAGGCGCAGCCGGCCGCCGGCGGCGGGGGGCAGGCCGATCCAGCGGGCGCCGGCGACCCGGAGGCTGTGCCCGTGCGCTACCAGCGCCACGTGACCCTTGTCGAGCAGGGGAGTGACCCGGGCGAGCACCCGGTCGAGCCGGGCGCCCACCTGCTCGGGTGACTCGCCGCCGGGGCAGCCGTCGGTCCACAGGTACCAGTGCGGGTGGTCGCCGCGGATGTCGGCGCTGGTGCGGCCCTCGTACTCGCCGTAGTTCCACTCGGCGAGGTCGTCGTCGGTCGCGGTGACGGTGAGGCCGGCCAGTTGGGCGGTGCGTACCGCGCGCTGCCGGGGGCTGCTCAGCACCGCGACGAACCGCCGGTCGGCCAGGAACGCGCCGACCATCCGGGCCTGTCGCTCGCCGTCCGGGGTGAGTGCCAGATCGGTGTACGAGGTGTGCCGGTGACTCGCGCTCCAGGTGGTCTCGCCGTGCCGGATCAGCAGGATCTCGCCCATTAGTCCAGTTAACCAGTCACCGGTCTCCCATGTTCACCTAGTGTCCTAGGATGCCCTAGCGGGTGTGCGGTGGACGACCCACGTTTCCACTCACCAAGCCCGGGCATGCTCCGGGTCGAGGGGCCGGTTCGGCCCCGGATCGGCCGGAGCAGAGGAGGCGACATGGGCTTCACCGACAAGGCGAAGAGCAAGGTCGAGCAGCTGGCCGGCGCCGCCAGGGAGCGGATCGGCGACGAGCGGATGCGCGGGGAGGGCGGCTCGCGGCAGCGCGACGCCCAGCCCGGTCAGGCCGGTGAGCAGGCCAAGGAGGCCGGCCGGAAGCTGCGGGACGCCTTCACCAGGTGACCCCACCCGTCGTGGCGGCCCCCGGCGTCACGCCGGGGGCCGCCACGCGTCCAGCGGCGGAACGCCGGCACCTGCCGCCCGGCGGCTGTTCGCGGGCGGTGGGTGCGGGTCGCACCGTGTACCGCCGCGAGGGGCCGCGGGGCCGTGCGGTGGTGGTCCCCGCGGCTGATCCACTCCGTCTCCGGCATGTCGCGGTATCCGCGACGCCCCGATGCCCCGATGTACGGGAAGCGGAGTGGATCACGCGGCCGTCTGGGCGTGGTCGCGCAGGTGGGGCAGCTCGACAGTGCCTCCGGTGCGGCAACCGCCTGCGGGGCCCGGTCACCGACCCCGCCCGGCCGGGGTCGTCGGGGTGGTCGGGGCTGCGGAAGAGGGCCGGGTGGCCCAGGGCGCCGGCCGGACCGTCGGGACCCCGGGGCGGTGGATACGGCGCACCCCCGCCGTCGGGGTGGTGACGGTGGGGGTGCGTGGGACGCGCAGCGGTCAGTCGTTGCGGTGGTCGGCCCACCACTGCTGGCCGGACTCGGGCAGGGTGTCGATCGGGTCGTAGTAGGCGTAGCGCTTGTTCAGCGCCTCCAGGTCGGCCGACTCGATGCTGGTGCGGTAGTTCTTGGTCCAGTACGAGATGCCGCGTTCGCGGTCGTACTCGGTGAGCATGTGCACCCAGCGCTTGCCGACGAAGGGGACGTCGCAGACGATCCGCGGGGTGGCGTAGCCGGGCAGGTAGCCCATGATGTCGTGCTGGAGCTGCTGGGCGTGCCAGACCGGGACCCGCCAGTGCTCGGCGTTGGGGATCATGTCGCACATGTAGAAGTAGTACGGCAGGATGCCCGCCTCGCCCTGCAGGGCGAAGCAGAGGTCGAGCAGGTCCTTGCTGGTGGCGTTGACGCCGCGCATGAGCACGCCCTGGTTGCGTACGTCGCGGACGCCGACGTCGAGGGCGGTCTGGGCGGCCTTGGCGACCAGCGGGGTGAGCGACTGGGCGTGGTTGACGTGCGTGTGGATGGCGAGGTTGACGCCGCGGCGGGCTGCGGTGCGGGCGACCCGTTCGAGGCCCTCGACGACGTCGGCCTGGAGCCAGTGCTGCGGCAGGCCCATGAGGGCCTTGGTGGCGAGCCGGATGTCGCGGACGGTCTCCAGTTCGAGCAGCCGCATCAGGTAGGACTCGAGGTTGCGCCACGGCACGTTGGCCACGTCGCCGCCGGAGACGACGACGTCGCGGACGCCGGGGTGCGCCTTGAGGTAGGTGATGTGGGCGTCGTAGCGGTCGACGGGCTTGAGGGTGAGCTTGAGCTTGTCGACGGCGGGGGTCGAGTTGCCGACCAGGTCCATCCGGGTGCAGTGGCCGCAGTACTGCGGGCAGGTGGAGAGCAGCTCGGCGAGGACCTTGGTGGGGTAGCGGTGGGTGAGGCCCTCGGCGACCCACATGTCGTGCTCGTGCAGCGAGTCGCGGCTGGCGTAGGGGTGTGAGGGCCAGTCGGTGCGCCGGTCGGACGCGACGGGGATCATGTAGCGCCGCACGGGGTCGGCGAGGAACGCCTCGGTGCTCATCGGCGCGAACGGGACCATGGTGTTGAGCATCTGCGGCGGCACCAGCATCGACATGGTGGCCAGGGCGGCCTGGTCGGCGGCGAGGTCCTCGTAGAAGGTCTCGTCGACGAGGTCGCCGAGGACGGCGCGCAGCTGCTTGATGTTCTTGACGCAGTTGACGCGCTGCCACTGGGCGGACTCCCACTGCTCGCGGGTGACGTGGCGCCAGCCGGGGAAGCGGGTCCAGTCGGGTTCGACCAGGGGTGCGCGGCGGTATTCGTAGGGCTGTCCGGCGGTGGGGACGGTGGCCGGCGTGGGGCGGGGCGCTGGGATGGTCTCCACCGGTTGGGTCTGGGTCACGGCCCCTCCTCGTATGTGCGATGATCGGCGGCCTCGAAGGCTACTGGAAAATATCCGGCGAAGAAATTAGTCTGCCGGAAGTTTTCCCGCTACGCGAGCCCTGACCGGGGGTTCGGGCGGTTGGACAGGGGAGGTCGGCGTGACGTCACCGGTGGGTCTGCACCGCGTTGTGGAACCGGCGGGGGTGCTGCCGCAGGCGGCGTGGCGGCTGGACGCGTCCCCGGAGATCGCGCCGAACGAGGTGCGGATCCGGGTGGAGCGGCTGAACCTGGACGCGGCGAGCTTCCGGCAGTTGTGGGAGAAGCACGGCGGCGACGGCGACGCGGTGCGCGCCGAGGTGTTGGAGATCGTCTCGACCCGGGGGAAGATGCAGAACCCGGTGACCGGGTCTGGCGGCATGCTGATCGGCACGGTGGACGAGGCCGGGCGGCGTTCGCCGCTGGGGCTGAAGCCGGGGGAGCGGGTGGCGACGTTGGTGTCGCTGACGCTGACTCCGCTGGTGATCACCGACGGGTTGGCCCGGTGGGACGGGCGCAGCGAGCAGGTGCCGTGTGACGGGTACGCGGTGCTGTTCGCCCGGTCGATCGCCGCGGTGCTGCCGGACGACCTGGATCCGCAGCTGTCCCTCGCGGTGTTGGACGTGTGCGGGGCGCCGGCGCTGACCGCGCGGGTGGTGGCGCGGTACGTGGCCGACCGGGCGCGCGAGGGGGATGCCCGGCCGGTCAGCGTGGCGGTGATCGGTGGGGCGGGCAAGAGCGGGTCGCTGTCGTTGGCGGCGGCGCGGCGGGCGGGCGCCGCCCGTACGGTCGGGGTGGTGCCGGTGGCGGCGGAGCGGGACGCGCTGACGGCGGCCGGCCTGGCCGACGTGGTGGCGTTGGCCGACGCCCGGGATCCGGTGGCGTTGTCGCAGGCGGTCACGTCGGCGCTGGGGGTGCCGGCGGACGTGACGGTGGTCTGCGTGGACGTGCCGGGTTGTGAGCACGGTGCGGTGTTGGCGACCGCCGACGGCGGCACGGTGATCTTCTTTTCGATGGCGACGAGCTTCTCGGCGGCGGCGTTGGGCGCGGAGGGGTTGGCGGCGGACGTGACGATGCTGGTGGGCAACGGCTACGTGCCGGGGCACGCGGAGTTGGCGTTGGGTCTGCTGCGGGGCGAGCCGGGGGTCCGGGCGCTGTTCGAGTCGCGGCTGGCGGCAGACTGAATGCCATGACGAACCCCTCGACCCTGTATCGCGGTGGGCTGCTGCACTGCCCGGCCGACCCGAGCGCGACGGCCCTGCTGGTCACGGACGGCAAGATCATCTGGCTGGGGACGGACGCGGACGCGCCCGCCGCGGACCGGGTGGTGGACCTGGACGGGGCGTTGGTGACCCCGGCGTTCGTGGACGCGCACGTGCACGCCACGGACACGGGGCTGGCGCTGTCGGGGTTGGACCTGTCGGGGGTGCGGTCGGCGGGGGAGCTGCTGGACGCGGTGGCCGGGTTCGCGGCGGGTCTGCCGGCGGACGCGGTGGTGCTGGGGCACGGCTGGGACGAGTCGTCCTGGCCGGTGCCGGGGTTGCCGGATGCGGGGGAGTTGGACCGGGCGGCCGGTGGCCGGCGGGTGTACCTGTCGCAGGCGTCGATCCATTCGGCGTTGGTGTCGGGGGCGCTGCTGGCGGCGTGTCCGGAGGCGGCGGCCGCGGCCGGGTACGACGGGTCGGGGTGGCTGCGCCGGGACGCGCACCATGTGGTGCGGGCGGCGGCGTTCGCCTCGGTGACCCGGGCGCAGCGGGTGGCGGCGCAGCGGCGGGCGTTGGCGCACGCGGCGTCGTTGGGGATCGCGGCGGTGCACGAGTGCGGTGGGCCGGAGATCTCCGACGAGGAGGACTTCACCGGGTTGCTGGGGATCTCCGGTGCGGGGTTGCCGGAGGTGTACGGCTACTGGGGTGAGCTGGGCGGCGCGGCGCGGGCGCGGGAGTTGGGCGCGGTGGGCGCCGGTGGTGACCTGTTCGCCGACGGGGCGTTGGGGTCGCGGACGGCGCACGTGTCGCGGGACTACCTGGACGGTGACGGCGGCTGCGGGCACGGCTACCTGAGCGTGGAGCAGGTGCGCGACCATCTGGTGGACTGCGCGGCGCACGGGTTGCAGGGCGGGTTCCACGCGATCGGGGACGCGGCGATCGGCACGGTGCTGGCGGGGTTCGCGGCGGCGGCCGAGCGGGTGGGCACTGATCGGTTGCGGGCGGCCCGGCACCGGGTGGAGCACGCGGAGATCATGAACAAGGGGCTGATCGCCGGGTTCGTGGAGTTCGGGATCGTGGCGAGCATGCAGCCGGCGTTCGACCGGTTGTGGGGCGGCGCGGGCCGGATGTACGAGTCGCGGTTGGGTCTGGACCGGTCGTTGGCGTCGAACCCGATGGGGTCGATGCACGCGGTCGGGGTGGCGTTGGCGTTCGGGTCGGATTCGCCGGTGACGCCGCTGGACCCGTGGGGTTCGGTGCGGGCGGCGGCGGCGCACCACAACCCGGCGCAGCGGATGAGTGAGCGGGCGGCGTTCGCTGCGCACACCCGGGGTGGTTGGCGGGCGGTGCACCTGGACAACGAGGGGGTGCTGGCGCTGGGTGCGCCGGCGACGTTCGCGGTGTGGTCGACGCCGGCGGGGGTGGACCGGGGGTTGCCGGTGTTGCAGGCCGACGACCCGGAGGCGCGGGGTCCGCAGGATCCGACGCCGTTGCCGGTGTGCCGGCGCACGGTGCTGCGCGGTGAGGTGATCTATGAGGAAGGGTCTGCGTGAGCGAGCGAACCATCGGTACGGCGCGGGTGGCGCCGTCGCCGGGCGTGGCGGGGTGACGGCGTGACGGGCAAGCTTGACCTGGATCCGGCGCTGGTGGCGCGGGCGCGGGAGTTGGCGCGTCGCGCCGGGCAGCCGGTGGTGGAGTTGGCGCGCAGCCACACCACGGTGTCGGTGGAGCGGGCGGTGTTGCGGCTGGCCGGGGTGACCGGCGCGGACCCGGACGGCATTCCGTGGGTGAACCGCCTGGTGGACGCGGTGGTCGCGGACGTGGGGTTGGGGCACGGGGTGGCGGCGCCGGTGTTCGACGCGCTGGCGCGGGAGCAGATCAGCGACGTGACGTTGCTGGCGCAGAAGGCCGCCGCCGGGTCGGTGCGGTTCGAGCTGCCGACCGGGAAGGCGGCCACCGTGGCGCGGCGGGCGGCGCGGAAGGCGGTCGCCGCGGGCATCCGGCGGATCGACCGGCGGCGGGCCGAGCGGGAGCGGCTGGTGAAGCGGTACGGGGATGCGCCGCGGCGGCCGTGGATCTACCTGATCGTGGCGACCGGGGACATCTACGAGGACATTCCGCAGGCGCAGGCGGCGGCGCGGGCGGGCGCGGACGTGATCGCGGTGATCCGGTCGACGGGTCAGTCGTTGTTGGACTACGTGCCGGAGGGGGCGACCCGGGAGGGGTTCGCCGGCACGTACGCCACGCAGGAGAACTTCCGGTTGATGCGGGCGGCGTTGGACGTCTCGTCGAAGGAGCTGGGCCGGTACGTGCGGCTGACGAACTACGCGTCGGGGCTGTGCATGCCGGAGATGGCGACCCTGGCGGGTCTGGAACGCCTGGACATGATGTTGAACGACTCGATGTACGGGATCCTGTTCCGGGACATCAACCCGGTGCGCACCTTCGTGGACCAGCGGTTCTCCCGGCAGGTGCACGCCCGGGCGGGGATCATCATCAACACCGGGGAGGACAACTACCTCACCACCGCCGACGCGGTGGAGGAGGCGCACACGGTGACGGTGTCGCAGCTGCTCAACGAGTACTTCGCGCACGAGGCGGGGTTGGCGGACTGGCAGTTGGGGCTGGGGCACGCGTTCGAGATCAACCCGGAGCTGCCGGAGTCGTTCCGGCTGGAGTTGGCGCACGCGTTGCTGGCCCGGGAGTTGTTCCCGGACGCGCCGTTGAAGTGGATGCCGCCGACGAAGCACATGACCGGGGACGTGTTCCGCGGCAACCTGCTGGACGGGTTCTTCAACCTGGTGGGCACGATGACCGGGCAGGGCATCCTGCTGGTGGGGATGATGACCGAGGCGGTGGTGACGCCGTGGTTGTCCGACCGGGACATCGCGCTGCAGAACGTGCGCTACGTGCTGGGCGCGGCCGGCGGGTTGCACGAGGATTTCGTGCCGGCGCCGGGCGGGTTCATCCAGCAGCGGGCGAACCGGGTGCTGGGCGAGGCGGTGGAGTTGCTGGAGCGCATCGGTGAGCAGTCGCTGTTGACCGCGATCGCCGAGGGCACGTTCGGGATCATGAAGCGGCCGGCGGACCGGGGCAAGGGTCTGGACGGGGTGGCCCGGCACGAGGCGGACTACTACAACCCGGCCACCGAGATCCTGGAAGGGGACGCGGCGTGAGCGGCGTCGAGGTCGGCGCGGCGGCGCCCGGCGGCGGGGCCGCCGAGAAGAAGATCGTCCGGCCGTACGGGGACACCACGGGTGACGGCATGGTGCAGGTGTCGTTCACGTTGCCGGTGCCGCACGACAAGCGGGCCGAGGGCGCGGCGGTGCAGCTGGCGAACAAGATGGGCATCGACCCGGCGATGCTGGTGCACGCCAAGCAGATGGGTGACGGGTTCACCTTCTTCGTGGTGTACGGGCGGGTGAACCACCTGGTGGACACCTCCGCGGTGCAGGTGGTGGAGCGGGACTTTCCGCTGCTGAGCGCCAAGGAGGTCAACGCGGTGGTGAAGCAGCGGTTGCGGCGCAAGCTGTCGGTGGTGGGGGCGTGCATCGGCACGGACGCGCACACCGTCGGCATCGACGCGATCCTCAACGTCAAGGGCATCGCCGGGGAGAAGGGCCTGGAGTACTACCGGGAGTTGACGGTCACCAACCTGGGCGCGCAGGTCAGCGTGCCGGAGTTGGTGGAGGCGGCGCGGGTGGCGAAGGCCGACGCGGTGCTGGTGTCGCAGGTGGTCACGCAGCGCGACGCGCACCTGCACAACACCCGGGAGATGTCCGCGGCGTTCCGGGAGGCGATGCCGGCGGGGAAGCGGCCGCTGCTGATCGTCGGCGGGCCGCGGTTCGACGAGACGATGACCGAGGAGCTGGGGGTGGACCGGATCTTCGGCCGGGGCACCACCCCGGGCGAGGTGGCCAGCTACCTGGTGCACGCCCTGATCACGAACAGGAAGGCGGCGAGGGCATGACTGATTCCCGGGTCGGGTTGACCGTGACGCACCGGCGGTACGTGCCGTACTCGCACGCCCACTACGCCGGGAACCTGGTCGACGGGGCGTACGCGCTGGGGCTGTTCGGGGATGTGGCCACGGAGGTGTGCATCCGCACCGACGGCGACGAGGGGTTGTTCGCGTCCTACTCGGACGTGCAGTTCACGGCGCCGATGAAGGCCGGGGACGTGTTGGAGGTGACGGCGACGGTGACCCGGGTGGGTACCCGCAGTCGCACCGTGGACTTCGTCGCCCGGGTGGTGTGCCGGGGCCGCCCGGACCAGGGCGAGTCGGCGGCGGAGGTGCTCGCCGAGCCGATCGTGACGGTCACGGCGACCGGCACGGTGGTCGTGCCCGCCGCGTCGTGACCCTGGCGGTCTGCGCCGACGTCGGGTCCACGTACACGAAGGTGGCGGTGGTGGACCTGGACGCGGCGGCGTTGGTCGCGGCGGCGTCGGCGCCGACCACTGTCGGCACGGACGTGCTGCACGGCCTGGACGCGGCGGTCGCCGCGGCCACCGCCGGGCTCGGGGCGCGCGGCGCGCCGTGGTACGTGTGCTCGTCGGCCGGGGGTGGGCTGCGGCTGGCGGTGGTCGGCTATGAGCAGTTGGTGACCGCGCAGGCCGGCCGGCGGGTCGGTTTGTCGGCGGGCGCGAACGTGGTGCACGTGGCCGCCGGGCGGCTGGGTGCGGCGGAGCTGACCGGGTTGCGGGCGACCCGCCCGGACGTGGTGCTGCTGGTCGGCGGCACCGACGGCGGGGACGGCGACACGCTGACCCACAACGCGACCCGGCTGGCCCGGGCCCGCTGGCGGCGGCCGGTGGTGCTGGCCGGCAACGCCGACGTGCGCGACGAGTTGCACGCCCTGCTCGCCGGGGCGGGGGTGCCGGTGACGGTGGCGGAGAACGTGCTGCCGCGGATCGGGGTGCTGGCGCCGGCGGGTGCCCGGGCGGCGATCCGGGAGGTGTTCCTGCGGCACGTCATCGGCGGCAAGCGGCTGTCGCGGGGGTCGCGGTTCGCGCGGTTGGTGCGCGCGGCCACCCCGGACGCGGTGCTGACCGGGGTGGAGGTCCTCGCCGATGCGACCGGTGGTGATCTGGCGGTGGTGGACGTGGGTGGGGCGACCACCGACGTGTACTCGGTGCTCACCCCGGACGAGCGGGACAGCGGGCCGGGCCGGGAGGTCGCCGGCACGCTGTGGCGGGCCCGCACCGTGGAGGGGGACCTGGGCATGCGGTGGTCCGCGCCGGGGGTGGTGCGGGCGGCGGCGGAGGAGCGGCTGCTGGCCCCGGGTGAGCAGGAGACGTTGGCGGCGGCCGCGGCGGCGCGGGCCGCCGAGCCGGGCCTGCTGGCCG